>NZ_JBQHST010000010.1:0-61890 GCF_052066095.1 Collinsella sp. HCP28S3_B9 | reverse complement strand
CATGCCGGGGGCGGACCGGGACGGGTTCAACGGCAGGCCCCGCCGACCGATTGCAAGCGGTCGGCGGGGCCATTGTGGCTCTTGACAGCGGATTGGGTCATATGAGCGAAAACCCGCCAGAGCGAGCATGGTGCCTTGAAGCAAGGCGGCATAGACCTTCTGGTCATGCCGCCGAAGCTGAAAGGCAGATTGCCGCTCTGGCGGGTTTGCAGCGTCAACCTGTTACACGGTTTGGTAAAACCGCGTAACTACAAGGCATTCGCGCAGCGCTCGCAGATATGCGCGTGACCGTTGTACTCGCCGACGGTGGTGCGATAGTTCCAGCAACGGTCGCAGCACTCGCCCTCGGCGGCCTCAATAGCGACGGAAAGCTCCTCGCCCTGGGTTAGCTCAACATCGGAGACGATGTAGAACTCGGCCAGATCGACGGCCTTGTCGCCGGTCAGCAGCGCATACATCTCGGCGGGAACGACCGCCTTGACGCGGACCTGCTGGCTCTTGGTGAAGGTACCGGCGGAGCGGGCATCCTCAAGGGCCTTGGTCACAGCGCTACGGAGCTCGAGCGAGGCCTCGAGCACGCCCTCGAACTCATTGGCCTCGTCGACCGTGATGGGCGACTTGTACCAATCGAGCAGCGCGGCGTACTTCCGGTGATCGACGCAGCCGGCGGGCGCATAGGCCATGGCCTCGTCGACCGTGTAGGACAGGATCGGCTGCAGGTCGCGCATGAGCATCGAGAAGAGCTCAGCCAGCACGGTCTGGGCGCTGCGGCGCTCGAGCGAGCCGGGCTTGTCGCAGTACAGACGGTCCTTCAGGGCGTCGAGGTACACGTTGGAAAGCTCGGTAACCACAAAGTCGTAGAGCGCACGGTAGGCGCGCGGGAACTCGTAGCTGGCGTAGGCGTCGTCGACCTCGGCCTGGACTTGGGTCAGACGGGCAACCATGAGCTTGTCGAGCGGCAGCAGGTCGGCAAAGGCGACGCCGTCGGTCTCGGGCTCAAACTGACCCTCGAGCTCGGAGAGCAGGAAGCGCAGCGTGTTGCGGAAACGACGGTAGGCATCGGACGTACGAGCAAGGATCTCGTGGTCGATGGAGACGTCGGAGCTGGTATCGACCGAGGCGACCCACAGGCGGATGATATCGGCGCCCATCTCGTCGCAGACCTTGTTGGGGTCGATGACGTTGCCGAGCGACTTGGACATCTTGCGGCCCTGGCCATCGAGCGTGAAGCCCTGCGAGACGACCGCCTTGTACGGAGCGTGGCCGTTGGCACCCACCGAGGTGAGCAACGAGCTCTGGAACCAACCGCGGTGCTGGTCGGAGCCCTCGAGGTACACATCCGCCGGGTACTCAAGCTCGGGGCGATACTCGCAGACGGCCTTCCAGGACACGCCGGAGTCCCACCACACGTCGAGGATGTCCTTATCGGCCTTGAGGTGATGGCCGCCGCACTTGGGGCAGACGCAAGCCTCGCCCAGGTAGCTCTCGGGAGCGTCGGTGAACCAGGCGTCGGAGCCCTTCTCGTGGAAGAGCTTGATGACGGCGTCGAGCGTGGCGTCGTTCATGACCTTCTCGCCGCAGTCGGCGCAGGTGTAGCTGGGGATAGGCACGCCCCAGTTGCGCTGACGGCTGATGCACCAGTCGGGACGCTGCTCGACCATGGCACCGATGCGGTTGGCCGCGTGGGCCGGATACCACTTGACGTTCTCGCGGATCTCTTTGCCAGCCTGCTCGCGCAAACCGGTCTTGTCCATCGAGACAAACCACTGGTCGGTAGCACGGAAGAGCACCGGGTGCTTGCAGCGCCAGCAGTGCGGATAGCTGTGCGTGATCTTCTTCTCGAGGACCAGGGTGCCGCGCTCGCGCAGGAACTCGATGATGTGCGGATTGGCCTCGTCGGTATCCATACCGCTGAAGGGGCCACCGGTACCAAACTCCTCGCCGGTGTAGAACTTACCGTCGTCATCGACCGGCATGCAGATATCGGTGATGCCCTCCTTGAGGCAGGCGAAGTAGTCGTCAACGCCATGGCCGGGCGAGTTGTGGACGATACCGGTACCGTCATCGACGCCGACGTAATCGGCCAGCAGCGCCACGCCCTCGACACCGTCAAAGATCGGCTGCTTGTAGTGGATGTGGTGGAAGGTCTCAGCGGGAACCACATAGGGCTTACCGTCGACCATGACCGGGGTGTACTCCCAGCCAAACTCCTCACAGCACTTGGGAGCCAGGTCCTCGAGCATGACCTCGGCACGGCCATCGTGCTCAACGGCAACATAGGCGGCGCCGGGCTTAAGGGAAACGGCCTGGTCGGAGGGGATGGTCCACGGCGTGGTCGTCCAGATGATGAAGTCAACCGGGCCGTCGAAGTTCTCGAGACCGGCAGGCTTAGTGGTCATCTCAAAGCGCACGAAGATGGACGGGCTCGTCTCGTCGGAGTACTCGATCTCGGCCTCGGCCAGCGCGGTGTGGCAGTGCTTGCACCAGTGGACGGGCTTATGACCGCGATAGATCATGCCCTTGTCGAACATGGCCTTGAAGACCTCGATGTCGGCGGCGTCATGCTGGTGATAGAGCGTCAGATACGGGTTGTCCCAGTCGCCAAGCACGCCCAGGCGACGGAAGCCGGCCTTCTGCAGCTCGATGTTCTCGACAGCGAACTTATTGCAAAGCTCGCGGATCTTAGCCGTGGAGGTCTGGTTGAACTTCTCGGTGCCGAGCTTCTCCTCGACCTTGTGCTCAATCGGCTGACCGTGGCAGTCCCAACCGGGGACATAGGGAACCTCGTAGCCCTGCATCATCCAGTAACGGTTGATCATGTCCTTAGAGATCTTGTTCATGGCGTGGCCGATGTGGATCGGGCCGTTGGCATACGGAGGGCCGTCGTGCAGCACGAACTTCTTGTGACCCTTGTTCTTCTTTAGAACTTGCTCGTAGACCTTGTTGTCCTGCCAGTCCTTGAGTCGCTTGGGCTCGGACTTGGAAAGACCGGCACGCATGGGAAAACCGGTCTTGGGCAGATTCATCGTCTGCTTGTACTCGTTTGCCACGGTACCCCTTTCTTGTCATGGGCGCGCACGCCCTCTGGGCACCAAAAAAGCGCCCGTCCCTGCAAGCTGGGACGAAGCGCCACAAGACAGGCAGTCTGCCCGTAAAAGCTCTTCGCTTAACCACCCAGCTTAGATGCCCTCGCCCGCGTCGCCGCGCGCTCGCATCCGTTACTCGGCTGGCCTGTATCGACGACCATCTCGGCGATATCTACTAAGACGTGCCTGCGCGGCACGTCCGTTGGGACCGCAGCTCCGGGGTGATTTTCATCGGTCGCATGCACGGGTTCTCAGCGCTACCCGCTCTCTGTAGCATGCGGACGGCCGACTACTCGTCCCCATCAACGCTTATGCGGAGTATGCTAGCACGTTCCGCGCTGACGAAAAACCCTCAACACTGGTTTTATACGTTCGAAATTTCTCGCGGCTGTGGACCTTCTCTAGGAGCAAAATACCTGAAAGCACTTTATCGAACGAAAGAAGGTTGCTATGCGCACGATCGGAATGAGCGACTATACCGTCGGCGAGGACTGCTTCGACGAGCTGCCCAGCGCGCTGGCCGAATACGGTGCGACCAAGGTCGCAATCATCGGTGGCAAGCGAGCACTGGCTGCAGCACTTCCCGGTATCGAAGCCGCGCTGGCAGGAACCGGCGTCGAGGTTCTGGAGACGCGCGTCTACGGCACCAACAGCACACGCGCCAATATCGCCAAGGTCGTAAACTCCCCCGCCTGTCAGCAGGCAGACGTGCTCATAGCCTGTGGTGGCGGCAAGGCACTCGACACCGTCAAGACGGCGGCTATCGAGCTCAAGAAGATCGTCTTTACGGTGCCGACGATCTGCTCCAACTGCTCCGCCGCGACCGCCATTGCCGTTGTCTACAACGACGACGGCTCGCTCGAGGGCTATTCGTACCCCAACCGACCGGCGCACATCTTCATCAACCCCAAGATCATCGCCGAGGCACCGGCAGAGTACTTCTGGGCCGGCGTAGGCGATGCCCTGTCTAAGCAGCCCGAGGTCGAGTACGCCACGAGCGCCGGAAATTTGGAGCACACCGCCGGTCTTGGCCTGGCACTCGCCCACACCTGCTCCGAGCCGCTGTTTACCTATGGCGTCCAGGGTCTTGAGGACGTGCGCCAGGACCTGTCGAGCGAGGCCGTCAAGCAGATCGCGCTCGACATCGTGGTCAACACGGGATATGTCTCGAACCTGACCAACCAGAACGATTACTACTACAACTCGAGCGTGGCACACGCGTTCTACAACGCCACTTGCAGCATTCCGCGTGAGGGCACCTACCTGCACGGCGAGGTCGTAAGCCTGGGCGTGCTCGTGTTGTTCGCCTACACGGGCGACACCGAGAACCTTGAGCGCTATGCCGCCTTTAACAAGCAGATGGGCCTGCCCGTAACGCTTGAGCAGGTCGGGCTTTCCGAGGCCGATATCCCTGCCCTGTGCGAGTACGCGCACGCCACCAACGAGTGGAAGCAGGGTAACCCCGAGCCCTTCACCGACGAGAAGTTCGCCGCCGCCATCAAGGCAGCCAACACCTACGGCCACACGCTCCTCGCCTAACCTACCAAAAAGGGACAGGTTTATTTTGGCAGGTTTTATCTGGGCAAACGCCATTGAACATCTGTTGAAATTGTTTAGCTTGCCAGTAAAGGGGGCGACCATCTACTCGATGGCCGCCCCCATTCTTTTGCTATTCCAACATACTCGGGTCAAATTCACTTGCGGGAATCACACGGTACCCGTGGCGCAGGAGCAGGTCGACGAAGACACCGTTGCCCGCGGTGAGCGTGCCGCTAAAGGTGCCATCGTAGATGCGACCTGCACCGCACGAGGGGCTACGGTCCTGTAAGATGCACGCGGCGATCTCTTCCGGCCCGCCCGCCTGCTCGCACATGTCGAGTGCACGCTCAGCACCCAGGCGAAACTCACGATCGACCGAGGCGCCCTCGCAGGTACGGACTTCGCCGTTCACAATTTCGGACGGCTTGCGCGGTGTGGGCAGGCCGCCAAAAACCTCAGGGCACACGAGGAGCACCTCGGTTCCCGTGCGCTCGCAAGCCTCGACCAGCTCGCGATGGTAATTATCGAGCCCGTTATACTTGCAGCTCTCGCCCATCAAGCAGGCACTTACCACGATCTTCATATACAACCCTTCCCAAGCAAAACGCCCCATTTGAGGTGGACACTCAAATGGGGCGAAAGCACTGCGCAACTAGTATTACTGCTGCTTTGGCATCAGCGGATTCTCACGCGTGAGAAGATTCATAAACTCCTCGCCCGTGATCGTCTCCTTCTTGTACAGATAACGAGCCAGCTCGTGGAGCTTAAACTTGTTCTCCTTCAAGATCTGCAGGGCGCGGTCGTGCGCATCCTCGATCAGCTTGGCGACAATCGCGTCCACGCGCTCGGCCGTACCGGGGGCGCAGGTGAGCGACGTATCCTGGTTAAGGTACGCGTTCTGCACGGTACCGAGCGCCATCATGCCAAACTCATCGGACATACCAAAGCGCGTCACCATGTTACGGGCGAGCTTGGTGGCCTGCTCGATATCGTTGGCGGCGCCGGTCGTCATCTCGCCAAAGATGAGCTCCTCGGCAGCACGGCCACCGCAATAGACGGCGAGCTTGTCCAGGATCTCCTGGCGCGTGGTCAGGAAGCGCTCATCCTCCTCGACCTGCATGGTGTAGCCCAGAGCACCGCTCGTGCGCGGCACGATGGTGATCTTTGTGACCGGCGCAGAGCCCTTCTGGCGAGCGGCAACGATGGCATGGCCGATCTCGTGGTAAGAAACGACCTGCTTCTCGTGGTCGGACAGCACCGTGGACTTGCGCTGCTGACCGGCGATGACGACCTCCACCGACTCCTCAAAGTCGTCCTGCGTGGCGCGCTTGCGACCCTCGCGGACGGCACGCAGGGCGCCCTCGTTGATGATGTTGGCCAGGTCGGCGCCCGAGGCACCGGGCGTGGCGCGGGCAATCGCGGTCAGGTCGATCGGCGGCTGCGTCTTCACGCTCTTGGCGTGCAGCTCAAGAATGTTCTTACGGCCGGTCAGGTCGGGCAGCTCAACGGGAATGCGGCGGTCAAAACGACCGGGGCGCAACAGGGCCGGGTCAAGGCTGTCGGGACGGTTGGTGGCAGCGAGGACGACGATACCTTTGTGGTTATCGAAGCCGTCCATCTCGGTCAGCAGCTGGTTGAGCGTCTGCTCGCGCTCGTCGTTGCCACTAAAGCCGCCGCCGTCGCGCTTCTTGCCAATAGTATCGATCTCATCGATAAAGACGATGCACGGGGCCTTTTCCTTGGCCTGCTTAAACAGATCGCGAACCTTGGCGGCGCCGCGGCCGACGAACATCTCAACAAACTCAGAGCCCGAAATACTAAAGAACGGCACACCAGCCTCGCCGGCCACAGCCTTGGCAAGCAGGGTTTTACCGGTGCCCGGAGGGCCGACAAGGAGGGCACCGCGCGGCAGCTTGGCGCCAATCTCCTCGTAGCGCTGCGGCTTCTCCAGAAAGTCGACGACCTCCTTGAGGGACTCCTTGGCCTCTTCCTGGCCAGCAACATCCTTAAAGGTCACGCCCACGTCCTTGGAGGCAATCACACGCGCGCCGGACTTGCCCAGTCCACCGCCGCCAAAACCGCCGCCGCCAAAGTTCATCGACGGGCCGTCATCACCCATGGCCTTCTTCATGCGGCGGTTGAGCCACCAGCCGATCAGGAAGAAAATCGCCATGGGAAGAATGAGGGTGAGCAGGTAGTAAGTCATCAGACCCGAGTTCTTATCGGGAACGACCGACTCAAGCGAGGCGCCAGATTCAAGCACGCGATCGGTAAAGCCCGCATCATTCGGCACACCGGTCGTCTTGTAGGCGATGTTCTCGTCCTCGCCCTTCTTGGTGTAATAAATCGAGTAATCGTCCGTGTTGTACTCGACCTTATCGACGCTCTTCTTGTCGAGCGCTTTGACAAACGTCGAGTAATCGGTCTTCGTAATCTGCTGCGTGTGACCGATGTTGGGGAACAGAACGGTCGAGAGCACGAGGTAGACGACGAAGGCGATGAGCACGTAGAGGATCATATTCCGTCTACGTTTGTTGTCATCCATCTCCATCTGCTTGAACTCCATCTACTGGGGTTGATAATGCTAACTAGAATACCCCACCCGGCCGGCGATAAACCGACACCGGACACGAAAGGACAGAGATGGCATCACTGGAAGTCGGCAAGGTTCAAATCTATACGGGCGACGGCAAGGGCAAGACGACGGCTGCGCTGGGGCTCGCGCTGCGCGCCACGGGCTATGGACTTAACGTGCTCATGCTTCAATTTGCCAAGAAGCTGCACTGCGCCGAACATGACGCAGCTCCTCGATTGGGGCTTTGCATCGTACAAGCCGACCGCGACACGCCCGAAGCCTGTGCCGCACAGATCATGGAGCTGGCGCGCGAGCAGATTAGCCAAGTCGACGTGCTGATCTTGGATGAGCTGGGAGAAGCCATGCGACGGGGCTTTGTGACGCGCGAAGATGTCGAAGCGTTGATCGCTATGAAACCAACCACCACGGAGCTCGTGCTCACTGGCCGCGGCTTGCTGCCCCTCGCCGACCTTGCCGACCTCGTAACCGAAATGCGCCCCGTCAAACACTACTTCGACGAAGGCCTCCTAGCCCGCCAAGGCATCGAATACTAATTGATCCAAAGGGGACGGAGGAAAACGAATCATCGACATCACCACGAAGAGCAATGATCCGTTTTCCTCCGTCTCATACGGATCATTAGGCAGTGGCGCGGCCTAGCCAGTTGCCGCTGTGGTGGTAGATGGTGAACATCGTGGCCGTGATGAGCCAGGTTACGGGGTAAACCAGCAGTAGGAGCTCAAGCGACGGATCGAAAGGCATGATCGCAAACACCCAGATCACCCTGAGTACGACGGTGCCGAAAATCGTGAGAATCATGGGCTGCAAGCTCACGCCGGCACCGCGAATGGAGCCCGACGCGTTTTCGATAATCGAGAAAATCGCATAGAACGGCGCAATAAAATGGATGATGGTCGTGGTGTACGCCGAGATCGAAGCATCGTCGACAAACAGACGCGACAGAGGACCCGAGAACACCAGCAGCACGGCAGACAGGCCACCAATGAGCATAAACGACAGCACGAGCGACGTATGGTAGCCCTTGCGCATGCGCTCGTAGTTGCGCGCGCCAAAGTTCTGTGCCGAGAACGTGGTGATCGACACGCCAAGCGCCTCGGTAACCATCCAGACAATGCCATCTAAGCGGCCCGAAAGACCCCAAGCCGTGGTGACATCGGCACCAAACGAGTTGACCGACACCTGAATCAAGACGTTGGAAATCGAATACGCAGCAGACTGAAAGCCAAGCGGCAGACCACACGAGATCATGCTCTTGCAAATACCAGGATCAATGCCGAGTTTGGACAGTGAAAGCCGCCACGCACCCGGTGCGTGCATCATGCGAATCACGATCATCGTGGCGTTGGAGCAAATGGTCAGCGCCACCGCGATGCCGCAGCCCAAAGCCTCCATATGCAGCACGGCAACAAAAATGACATCCAGCACCACATTAACGAGGCAGCCGGAAGCGATGATCACGGCAGGGCCACGCGTGTCGCCCACGGCGCGCAGCAGTGCCGTTCCCATATTGAGCAGAAGCGCCGCAACCATGGCGGCAAAATAGCAACGAGCATAGGCCACACCCTCGGCCAATAGTTCATGCGGCGTATTCATAAGCACCAGCATGGGCTCAACGAACACTATGCCCAGAATCGAGACGACGATACCGCCCACCAGAGCGAGCGTCATGGCCGTATGGACCGAACGACTCAGTCGCTCATCATCGTGCTGGCCAAAATACTGACCCGTAATAACAGCACAGCCGGCGCCAACACCGACGCAAAAACCGATGCAGAGCTCCGTGAGCACCATCGTGGCCTGGATGCCGCCCAGCGCGAGCTTGCCGCCAAACTGACCGACGATATAGGTACCGATAAGTGTGTAGGCCTGCTGAAAGAACGAACTAAAGAAGATGGGAACGCACAGCGAAAGCAACTGCTGCCAAATAACACCCTGTGTTACATCGATAGCCGTAGATTTCTTAGCCACACGCCCTCCCCACCAGCGCACGTCAAACAACAAAACGTCAAATAAAGACCAAAGCCAGCACCAGCTTAGCACCGACCGGCGTCAACCGAAACACACGGACTCAGAGCCCGGTGCAAAATATCTGCCTAGTGATACAGTCCCGGCTGGTAGTGATACTCGTTGCTCACGTGCGGACACAACTGCCAAAAAGCGACAGCACTCGCCGCGGCCACGTTGAGCGAATCGACCCCGTGCGCCATCGGAATACGCACAGCCCGGTCACAGCCCGCGATGGTCTTGGCGCCCAGGCCGGCGCCCTCGGTGCCCATAAAGATTGCCAGGCGGTCAATCTCTTGCAGCGCAGGATCGTCCAACGACACCGAATCATCCGTCAATGCCATGGCGGCACACGAAAAGCCGGCATCGTGCAGCGCCGCCAGCCCATCATGCGGCCATACGCGCGCCTCGCTGCCAATGCGTGTCCAGGGCACCTGGAACACCGTGCCCATGCTCACGCGGGCCGAGCGGCGGTACAGCGGGTCACAGCAAGTGGGGCTTACCAAAATGCCATCGACATTCAACGCTGCCGCCGAGCGGAAAATCGCACCCACATTAGTATGGTCGACAATACCCTCGAGCACGCACACGCGCACCGGGCGCTCACCCGCCACCTCGACGACGCCGCCCAAGAACTCATCAACCGGAATCTGACGCGGGCGACGGAACGCCGCGAGCGCACCGCGCGTCACGTTAAAGCCCGTCAACTGCTCCATGAGCTCCATGGAGGCCACGAACACAGGAACCGGACCTGCGCCCTCGCGTACAACCAGACGCTCGAACAGCGGCATCATCTGATCGAGCCAGCGCTCACCCAAAAGAAAGCTCACCGGCTCGTATCCGGCACGCACCGCACGCTCAATGACCTTGGCGCTCTCGGCGATAAAGATGCCCTTTTGCGGCTCCAGCACGCAGCGCAGCTCGCGCTCCGTCAGTCGCACGTAGGCGTCGAGCCGCTCATCATTAAGGGAATCGATTCGCAGCACCTCAACGGCATCAGTCATAGCAGCCAGCCCGTACCCTTCTTTACAGCACATCTATACCAAACGAGGCGACGCTAAGCGCCGCCCCATGCATTCAATCAACCCGATGATACCGTTCACGCCAGACGATTTAAGCATCAACGCGACGATATGTCACGAACTCATAATCGAGGCCTTCGTCACCCTCGCCCGCGGCAATCGTGGCAACCCCGTCGCGCCGCGCAACTTCCCACGCGGAATCGGCGTCCAAGTCGGGAAAGTACGTATCCACGTCATGTACGCAATGGTTATGCGTGACCTCGGCCTCCACGCAGTACGGCAAAAATTGCCGATACACCTCGCCGCCACCGATCACCCAGGCAACGGGCTCATCGGCAACCGCGGCGAGCGCCTCATCGATACTATGCACCACGTCGACGCCCTCGGGAGCAAAGCCCTCGTCGCGGGTGAGCACAATGTTGCGACGGTTCTTGAGCGGACGCCCGCCGGGAAAACTCAGCAGGGTCTTGCGTCCCATAATGACCGGACAACCCTTGGTGCATGCCACAAAATGGCGCATGTCGGCACGGTTGGACACGACCATGTCGCCCTCGCACCCAATGCCCCAGTCATCGCACACGGCGACAATGGCAGAAAGCTTACACGTCATGCGCGTCACCTACACCGCAATGGGGATGTTCTTGACCTGCGGGCCGTGCTCATAGCCCTCAACGATCAGATCATCAGTCGTAAACGCGTAGAAATCATGCACATCGGGGTTGAGCGTTACCTTGGGCGCAGCAAACTGCGGACGCTCGATAAGCTCGCGGACGATATCGACATGACGGTCGTAAATATGGGCATCGGCGATCACATGCAGCAACTCGCCAGCGATCATATCGACCGACTGCGCGACCATCATCAGCAAAATGGCGTACTGGCACACATTCCAGTTGTTCGCGGCCAAAATGTCCTGGCTGCGCTGGTTGAGAATCATGTTGAGTGTGGGCTTGTCATCCTGCGGGCGCTGCGTGACGTTATAGGTCACGCTGTAGGCGCACGGATACAGATGCATCTCGGACAGGTCGCTAAACACGTACGTATTGGTCATGATGCGGCGGCTGTACGGCGTGTGCTTAAGGTCGTACAGCACGCGGTCCATCTGGTCAAAGTCACCCTCGGCATAATGGCTCTTCTGCCCAATCTGATACCCATAGGCCTTGCCGATGGAGCCGGTCTCGTCGGCCCACTCATCCCAAATATGACTGTTGAGGTCATGCACGTTATTGGACTTCTTTTGATAGATCCATAGGATCTCGTCCATGGCAGATTTGAGGGCCGTACGACGCAGGGTAAGCGCCGGAAACTCCTCACGCAGGTCGTAGCGTGCCGTAACGCCAAAGTTTTTAATAGTATAGGCAGGGGTGCCGTCCTCCCACACCGGACGAACCTTTTGGCCCTCGGTAGTGGTGCCATGGTCCAGAATATCGCGGCACATGGCTACAAACTGTTGATCAGCTTTGCTCATTGACCCTCCTGTCAGTCGCCTATAAGCGATTTTTATTGTAGCCCAGGCGCGCAGCATCGAATTGCACACTTGGGGCGGAACACGCAATGCACGGCAGTACGGCGCCGCATTCGCAAATGCTGCACCTTTAGCTTTTTTGACATATGCCAAAAATAGCTTGAGCGGCTCCGCATATGCGCTATCCTATTGTTGACATATGTCAGATTTGGAGAGTGTATGGCAGGAAGACGCGAAAAATTGCGCCGTGTTGGGATCATTCCCGAATATCGCGGCTTTACCCCTGACGGCCTTGCCAGCGGAGACGCCATCGATATGACGGTCGATGAGCTCGAAGTCCTACGGCTTTGCGACCTGGAAGGCCTCAATCAGGAGGCCGTCGCCCAGCAAATGGGCATCGCCCGTGCCACCGTGGCGGCCATCTGCAGCCGCGCGCATCGCAAGGTGGCAAACGCGCTGGTCAACGGGCGAGCACTTAGTATCGAGGGCGGCAATATCGCATACTCCCCCACACCTACGACGACGGCCATATGGCCAGCAAAGGAGGTCGGCACCATGAGGGTGGCAACGACGTACGACAACGGCAACATCTTTATGCACTTTGGCCGCAGCGAGCAGTTCAAAATCTATGACATCCAGGATGGCAAGGTACTCGACGAGCAGGTCGTAGGCACCGGCGGCACTGGTCACGGCGCCCTAGCGGGTCTGCTCGCCAACGGTGGCGTCGATACGCTCATCTGCGGCGGTATCGGCGGCGGCGCCATCAACGCGCTCACCCAGGCAGGCATCACGGTCTATGCGGGCGCCCAGGGCAGCTGCGACGCCTGCGTCGAGGCCCTCATTGCCGGCACGCTCGCGCAGACCGGCGAGGCCACCTGCGACTGCCATGGGCACGAGCACGAGCACGCCCACGAGCATGGCGAGTCCTGCGGCTGCCACGGCCACCACGACCATGATGGGCACGAGGGCTGTGGCTGCCACTAGTGGCAAGCACCTCAACGCCGACACGCTTCCGCGCGTGAGAAAACCTGCGAACGAACGGCGAAGGCCGCCTGGAGTACCATCCAGGCGGCCTTCGCCATACTCGACTCAACCAGTCGTTACTTTTTATTACGCATCTGCGCTTCCATCTGGCGCAGCAGGTCCATATCGGACTTGGGACCACCTGTTCCCATGCCACCCAGGCCGCCCATGCTGCCCAGGCCCATGGCATCCAGACCGGGAATATTGGGCATGCGCATCTTTTTGCCTTTTTTACCCTTCTTGCCCTTCTTGCCGCCGGCTTGCGCCTGGTTGGCCATCGAGCGCATGCGGCCCATCATCTTGTTCATCTCGCCCCACTGCTTCATAAGGCTATTGACCTCGGTGGGGGTCACGCCGGCACCCTTGGCGATGCGGGCGCGACGCTGGCCGTTGATGATGGAAGGACGCAGGCGCTCTTCCTTGGTCATCGACATGATGATGGCCTCGTTCTTGTCGAAGATGCCCTCATCCAGGTTGCCGCCCATCTGGTTGAGCGCGCGCTGGCCGCCGGGAAGCATGCCCAGAATGCCCTTCATGCCGCCCATCTTCTTGACGGCCTTCATCTGGTCGAGCATGTCGTTCATGGTAAAGCCCTCGCGCAGCATGCGCTCGGCAGCCTCGAGCTGCTCGGCATCGGCTGCCTCCTGGGCTTTCTCGATAATGCCGACGACATCGCCCATGCCCAAGATGCGCTTGGCCATGCGATCGGGATAGAACGGCTCCAGCGAATCGGGCTTCTCGCCCATGCTCACGAACTTGATGGGCTTGCCGGTCACCTGGCGCACCGAAAGCGCGCCGCCGCCACGGGCATCGCCGTCGAGCTTGGAGATGATCACGCCGTCAAAGTCGGTGCGCTCGGCGAAGGTCGAGACAACGTTGACGATATCCTGGCCGGTCATGGCATCGACGACCATCAGCACCTGATCGGGCTTGACGGCCTTCTTGATGTCCACGGCCTCCTGCATCATCTGCTCGTCGATCTGCAGACGACCGGCGGTATCGACGATGACCACATCGCGCAGGTGGTCGACGGCCTCCTGGATGGCGCCCTTGGCAATATCGACCGGGTGCTCGCCGTCACCGCGGAAGACCGGCACGCCGATCTCTCCGCCAAGCGTGGCCAGCTGGTCGGCAGCGGCGGGACGGTAGACGTCGCACGCGGCGAGCAGCGGCGAGCGGCCCTGCTTCTTGAGCAGGTATGCCAGCTTTACAGCCGCCGTGGTCTTACCGGAGCCCTGCAGGCCCACGAGCATAATGACGTTGGGAATGCGGTTGCTAAAGACGAGCTTGCTCTCGGTGGAGCCGAGCATCTCGGTGAGCTCGTCGAGCACGATCTTGACGACGTTTTGCGCCGGCGTCAGCGATTCCATGACCTCGGCGGTCATGCAGCGCTCCTTGGTCTTGGCGACAAACTCCTTGACGACCTTAAAGTTGACGTCGGCCTCGAGCAGCGCCATGCGAATGTCGCGCATGGCCGAGGTGATATCGGCCTCGGTCAGCTTGCCCTTGCCGCGCAGGCGGTCAAATGTGTCGTTGAGGCGATCGCTCAGAGAATCAAACACTGGTCACTCCTTAGTTGGACTCGCCCACCAGGGCGCGGCAGAAATCTTTGGCATTAAACTCCTGCAGGTCATCGACCTGCTCGCCCACGCCCACGCGCAGGATCGGGAGCTTGAGCTTCTCGGCCACGGCCATGGCGATACCGCCCTTTGCCGTGCCGTCGAGCTTAGTCATGATAATACCGTCCAGACCCAGCGCCTCGTTAAACTCGAGCGCCTGGTTCAGGCCGTTTTGGCCCGTCGCGGCATCGATCACGAGGACGACCGAGACGGGCATGGGGCCGGCGGCCATATTGGCGGCGCGTTTACGCGTCACGTTGACCACCTTGGCAAGCTCGCGCATGAGCTCGGGGCTCGTGTGCAGACGACCGGCGGTGTCGATGAGCACCAGGTCGCTGCCGCGCTTATCGGCCTCGTCGAGTACGTCGTAGCAAACGCTTGCCGGGTCTGAGCCGCGGTCGCGCTTTATGACGGGGACGCCGGCGCGCTGGCCCCACACATCGAGCTGTTCGATGGCGGCAGCGCGGAAGGTATCGGCCGAGCCGATCACGACGTTCTTGCCACGGGCAGCCATGGCGCTCGCGATCTTGCCGACCGTAGTGGTCTTGCCGGCACCGTTGATGCCCACAAACAGCACGCAGCTCGGCGTGTCGGCGAACGGATCGCGCTCGACGGGTACAAAATGCTGCTCGAGCTGCTCGGCCAGGGCCCGACGGAGTTGCGGGGCGGTCTTGAGGTTCTTCTTGGCCGCGGCATCGCGCAGGTCGTCGGAGACCTGGATGGCGACCTCGGCACCCATGTCACCCATGACGAGGGTGTCCTCTAGGTCCTCCCAAAAATCCTCGTCGACCTCGCCGCCAAAGTAAAAGACCTCGTTGAGGGCCTCGCGGCTGCGCTCAAGTCCGCGCGAGAGAGCATCGAAGAATCCCATTATGCATTCACGACCTTTCCGGTTTCGCGATCGAGTTTTTGCGAGACGACGCGACTGACGCCGTCAGCTTGCATCGAGACGCCGTAGAGGACGTCAGCGTCCTCCATAGTACGGCGCTGATGCGAGATAACCAAGAGCTGCGTATCGGAACGCAGCACGTCGAGCGCGCCGATGAGCTTGGACAGGTTGGCGTCATCGAGCGCCGCCTCGACCTCGTCCAGCACATAGAACGGCACCGTACGCGTGCGATACACGGCAAAGAGCAGGGCAAGCGCCGTCAGGCTCTTCTCGCCGCCCGACATGAGCATCATCTTGGTGATACGCTTGCCGCGCGGCTGCGCCACGACCTCGATGCCCGTCTCGGCCGGATGCTCGGGGTCGGTCATCTCCAGATGCGCCTGGCCACCCGGGAACAGCATGGCGAAGATCTCGCGGAAGTTCGCATCGACCTTTTCGAAGGTCACCAGGAAGGCTTTACGCATCTTGCGGTCGATGGCCACGGTAATCTTGGTGAGCGCCTTGCGCGCGCTCTCCAGATCGGCCAGCTGCTCCTCGATGTAGTCGGCGCGGCGCTTGAGCTGCTCGTACTCCTCCATGGCAACCTGGTTCACAGGGCCCAGGTTGTTGATCTGGCGCACGAGCTGATTGAGCTCGCGCTCGGCGGCGTCGCGATCGGTGGGAGCAGGAAGCATGAGCGCTTCCTCAAGCACCGTGGTACCATCGGCGGTAATGGCCTTGATGGCCGCCTCTACCTGCACCTCGAGCTTGCCGCGCGCGACCTTGAACTCGTTTTGTGTCGCCGTGGCGGCATCGACCCGCTCCTTGGCGCGGGAGACCTCGGCCTTGGCATCCTCGATGGTTTTCTTGAGCGAAGCCGAGTCTGCCTCCTCGAGTGAGGCCTGGTCACGCAGGCGCGCGGCCCAATCAGATGCACGCTCCAGCAGGGCCGAATAGCGCTCGTGCATGGGATCGACACGCAGGCGCAGCAGCTCGAGCGAGCGCGAAGCCTGACGTGTTCCGCGGATACGGCGGTCAATGCCCTCCAGGCGATGCTCCAGATCGGGCACGCGGCCCTTCAGCGAACGCAGGCGCTCGCTCGTCTGGGCCAGGCGCACCTTGGCATCGGCGAGCTTACCGGCTGCCTCGGAATCGTCACGGCGCACGCGATCGAGCTCGTCGTTGGCTTCGGCAATCTGGAGACCCAGGTCGCTTACCTGCGCACGGGCCTCGTCGCGCGAACGGGTGAGCTCGTCAACGCGCGGGCGCGCGGCGCGAACGGCCTCGGCCGCCTGCTCACGGCGCCTGGAGATGCGCGCACGCTCGACCTCGGCGTTGTTGGCGCTTTGCTCCAGGCGGCCAATCTCGGAGAGCAGCGAGCGACGCTCGCCCTCAAGACGAGCGATCTCGCCGGCGGCATCACCCTCGGCGGCACGCGCCTCCTCGACGGCCGCATTGGCCTCGATAACCTGGTTCGACACATGCTCAAAAACGGCAGCCAAATCGGGCTCCAGGCCTTCGAGCTCGCGAATGCGGCGCTTCCGCTCCAGGGCACCCGAGGCCTCGCCGGCATCGAGCCCCACGCGCACCAGGCCACCAAAGCTCACGCGAGCGCCATCGGGCGTCACATAAGTCACACCGTCAACGACTGGTGCCGCCAGCGCACAAGGCAAGTCATCGACCACGTAATAGCCGCCGAGCAGTGCCTCGACAATCGGGCCATAACCGGCACGCACGGACAGGCGATCAACCAGACGCGAACCGGCAGCGCCCTCGGCAGCAGCAGAGCCGCTCACACCACGCGCCACCAGCAGTGCCTCGCCCGAGGCCTTCTTTTGGTCCAAAGCCGCACGACCGGCACGCTCAAGCGTGGCGGCGTCATCAAACAACAGGGCATCGATATCGCCGGCAAGCAGCTGCTCGACCAGGCTCTCAAGCTCACGCGGCGCCTCGAGCACGTCGCCCAGACGGCCCGTTACGTCATCGCCCAATGCCCCTACCAGACGGCTCACCAACGGCGAGCTATCGGCCATACGGGCATCGAGCTTCTTTTGGCTCGCAAGCTCAGAGCGCACCTCGGACAGCTTGTTGCGCGACTCGCTCTCACGGGCGCGCAAGTCCTTCAACGCCGCACGGGCGACCTCGGTGGCCTGGCGCGCATCGGCCTGAGCTTGGCGAGCCTGATCGAGCGCGCCGTCGAGCTCCTCGGCGCGGTCGCGACGGCTCTCGAGCGAGGCCGTGACCTCCTCGAGCTGCTCGTCAATCTGCTCCAGGCGCGAGGCGTACATGTTGTCCTCGACCTCGGCATTGCTCAGCGAGTCTTTCACCTTGGCAAGCTCGAGCGCAGCCTTGTCGGCCACGCGCTGCACATCGCGTTGCTCGCGCGTAAGCTGCGAAATCTGATTGTCAAGCGCAACACGGCGCTCGTGGAGCTCGGCGGCGGCAGGGCCGGCGGCGTCAACGTCGTCCTGGGCCTGCATGTGTGCACCGGTCACTTCCTCTAGCTGGGCACGTGCATCCTCGAGCTCCTCGACCACGCGACGACGCTGATGCTCGGAGCTCGAAATCTGGCCGCGCATATCGGACAGGCGCGACACCATATTGTGGCCCTTTTCCTCGAGCAGGCGCATATCGGAGTTAATACGGCCGACCACATCTTGCATATGACGGCGCTGCTCGCCCAAGTCACCCACAAACAGGCCCTTTTCCTCGAGCATCACCTGGAGCTTCTCGAGCTCGCGCTCCTTTTCGCCCAAGCGGTACTGTGCAAGCTCCAGCTCGGCGGCACCCTCTTTGGAACGGCTCTCCAGATCGTTCCACTGCGACTGCAGCGAACGAAGCTCGTCAACGGCCAGCATCTGCGTAAGCTCGTTCGCGCGCGAGGACAGCTCTTTGTACTTGCGCGCGCGATCGACCTGACGCTCCAACGGTCGCAGCTGACGGGCAATCTCCTTATTGATGTCGCGAGCACGAGTAAGGTGCTCGTCCATCGACTTAATCTTTTTGAGCGCACGCTCCTTGCGGCGCTTGTGCTTGGAAATGCCGGCAGCCTCCTCGATAAGGACGCGGCGCTCCTCGGGACGGCTCTGCAAAATGGCATCGAGCTTGCCCTGGCTGATAATGGAATGCGTATCCTTACCCAAGCCCGAATCGTGCAAAATGTCCTGGATATCCATCAGGCGGCACGGACTCGAATTGATGAGGTATTCGCTCTCGCCCGAACGATACATGCGGCGGGTGATGGCAACCTCATCAAAGTCGACAGGCAGCACATGGTCCGAGTTATCGAGCACCAGCGTGACCTCGGCAACGCCCACCGGCTTGCGCGCCGACGAGCCCGAGAAGATGACGTCCTCCATGGCCTGGCCGCGCAGCTGCTTGGCGCTCTGCTCACCCAGTACCCACAGAATCGAATCGGAGATATTCGATTTTCCCGAGCCGTTAGGACCGACGATGACGGTCAGGCCCGGCTCAAACGTCATATGGGCGCGGTCGGCAAACGACTTGAACCCTTTGAGCGTAAGGGACTTGAGATACACGGTTCCTCGCTTAAACGGGCTTCTTGTTGAGAATCACACCGTTGGTGGTGTAACCCATGCGGTCGAGCGCCTCGAGTGCAGCGGCTCCCTCGGCCTCTTTCTTAGAGGCGCCGGTGCCGCGGCCCTGACGGATACCGTCGACAAGCACCACGGCGGTAAAGGTGGGCGCATGTGCCGGGCCCTCGGAGCCTACCAGCTTGTATGCCGGGGGCTCGTGACCGTCTGCCTGCACGCACTCCTGCAAGAACGACTTGGGGTTCGCGGGGTGCTCGGCACGCTCGGAGGCCAAATGGGGCTTAAGCGTGCGGTGGATGAACTCCGCCGCCGCATCCCAGCCGGCATCGAGGTACAACGCACCCACGAGCGACTCATAGACGTTCTCGAGCGCCGAGTTAAGGCCGCGCGCGCCGGTACCGGTCTCGGAGGCGCCAAAGATGATGATGTCGTCGATGCCCAGCTCGTGCGAAACCTCGGACAGCGTGGCACCCGAAACAAGTGATACCTTCAGACGCGTGAGCTTGCCTTCATCGAACTCGGGATAAGACTCAAAGAGCGAACGGGCAACCACGGCGCCCAGAATGGAGTCACCCAAAAACTCAAGCCGCTCATAGCTGGCAGAGACCGGCTGCCCCTCTACTGCCGAGGGGTGGGTGAGCGCCGCGCGTAGCAGCACCTTGTTATTAAACTCATGGCCCAGGATTTCCTGAGCGCGCGTGAGTCGTTGAGATAAAGCCAAGACCTAGGCCTCCCTGGCGTTTTGGATAGCGTCGACAGCGTCGGCAACGGAGGTGAGCGACAACAGGGTCTCGTCATCGATCTCGAGGTCAAACTCGTCCTCGATGGCCGTCACCAGCTGCAGGCGCTCGAGCGAATTGGCATCGAGGTCGTCAAAAGTCGTCTCATCACTGATCTCGGCAACGTCAACGCCCAGCACGTCGGCAGCGACCTCGGCGATCTTGTCAAAGATTTCGGAGCGATCCATAGCGCATCCTCTCATAAGTCGTGGAATACAATGTGTCGCGCGGGCGGAAGCCGCATTGCAGCACGGCTCCGATTCTACCCCACGATGCATAGCTTGAGCCACGTAACGGAGCTCTTGCTAAACGATACCTTCCATGGAATTGGCAATGCTTTCGATAAGCCCGGCTCGAACGGCCTGAGCCGCGGCGAGCGTACCGTTTTTAACGGCTTCGGCCGACGTGGCGCCATGGCCAATCAAAACGACGCCGCGAAGGCCCAGCAGGATCGCGCCGCCCTTGGCATCGCCCGAGAGCTTGGCTTTCATCTGGCGCATCTGCTTTTTGATGAGCAGCGCGGCAATCTTGGTACCGAGCGAAGACATAAAGGCGCCCTTGAGCTCTTGCAGCAAAAACTTGGCAGCGCCCTCGGTTGCCTTGAGCGCAATATTGCCCGACATGCCGTCGGCGACCACAACGTCAAAATTGCCCGACGTAAGATCGGTGCCCTCGCAGTTGCCCACAAAACCGGGGACCGCGGCTTTCATAGCCGGGAAGCACGCCTTGGTAAAGTTAGAACCCTTCTCGTCCTCGGTGCCGTTGCCAAGCAGGCCCACACGCGGATGTTCGATGCCCAGGACCACGCGGGCATAGGCTGCACCCATCTGGGCAAAGCGGACCATGTCGTCGACCTCGACATCGGGGTTGGCCCCCATGTCACACAGTACCGTAAGGCCACCGGCGCGGTTGGGCAGCGCATTGGTGAGGCATGGGCGCACCGGCTGCTTCTTACCCTCTACCAAATATCTAAACGGCGTCACGTAGGCGGTGGCGGCAGCCGTCATGGCGCCGGTCGACCCCGCGGAGAAAAACGCGTCCGCGTTGCCCTTCTTAATAGCACGGCAGGCAAGTACGATCGAAGACTTACGCTTGGTCATCACGGCGCGGATGGGATCGTCGTCCATGGCGATGACATCGGGGGCCTCCAGAGCCTCCACGCGCGCGTGCGCCGCGGCAAAGGGGTTGACGATATCGGCGGGGCCAACAGCAATGACCTCGATATCGGGATCGGCGGCAAGTGCGGCCTCAATACCGTCGAGGACAACTTGGGGCTTCTCGTCTCCGCCCACAACGTCTACACAAACGCGAACGTTACTCATTTCAAGTGCTCCTTATACAAAAATGGCCGACTCATTGAGCCGGCCATTGTGGTTCCAGTTGGAACGGCATCGTATCCAGAGTATACAGTTACTCGGTAACGATAACCTCGCGGTCCTTGTAGAAACCGCAGCTGGGGCACACGTGGTGCGGGAGCTTGACAGCGCCGCAACGGGGGCACGTGGACTGAGCCGCAGCCGAGATCTTCATGTTGGCGGAACGACGGGTATGGGTACGGATACGACCCTGCTTTTGTTTAGGTACGGGCATAGTGACCTTCCTTATGAACTATCCAGTGTGGCGATTACGCGCAAGTAGCGATACTACCACATTTTTACTCATCAAGATTGAGATTCTTCAATGCTGCAAATGGATTTTCCGTGGCAGCGGCCCATTCGGCCTCGGCCTGGGCAGCGCAATCGCATTGCTCGACGTTGAGATTGATGCCGCAGGTGGGGCACAGGCCGCGGCAATCGGGCTTGCAGAGCACCACAAACGGCGTGTCCATGACAACGGCGTCGTTAATGGGCTCCCCCAGATCGACAATGCGGTCCTCGCCCAAAAGCTCGTAACCGTCCTCGTAGGCCTCGGGATCCTCGGGCTCCTCAAAGAGGTAGAACTCCTCGATCTCGCCGGCGATATCAAACGAGGCGAGCTCAAGGCAGCGGTCGCATTCGCCGGTGGCGTGCGCTCGAACCATGCCGGAGAGCAGAACACCGGTGCCCGCATTGGTAAAAACCACGTCGTAAGTAATGCCGTCCTGCAGCTGGTACTCCTTCTCGCCCACCGTGTAGGTGGCGACATCGACCTTGCCGGTCAGCGGATACGAGTCTCCGGGAAACTCGAGCTGCTCGGAAAGATCGACGGTAACGCTCGGGAACTCAGCCATTACCACTGACCGTTCTGCTGGGCGGCACCCTCGTTGAGCTGCTGACGGCAACGGGTAACGGTGCCGGTCAGGCTCTTGAGGTTCTCCTCGAGGTGCGTAAAGACCTGCTCGGCATAATCCTCGGCCGCATAGCGCGTCTCGCGCTCGTACTGCTGGGCACGATCACGGATATCGTCGGCCTGCTGCTGCGCCAAGCGGACGATCTCCTGCTCACCGGCAATGGTGAGTGCCTGCTGCTGAGCATCGGCAATGATGGAATCGGCCTGAGCGGCGGCGGAGGCCATAAGCTCGTCGCGCTCCTTGAGGATGCGACGGGACTTCTGCCACTCCTCGGGGTAGCTCATACGGATCTCGTCAAGGATGTTAAAGAAGACGTCGGCATCGATAACCTTCATCTGGGCATTCTTGCCGAACGGCGTCTTAGCCTCTTCGATGAGCCCCTCGAGCTCCTCGACAAGGCTCACGATCCTGTCGCCAGGAAAATTCTCGCCCGGCATCCGGTCTCCTTTCATAGGTAACATGTCATCGTGTTAGTTTACCACATGCCATCAGGCAATATGAAACGTCACGAAAAGCGATGTTTAAGCGCTTCGACCACATTGGGCGGCACAAACGTCGACACATCGCTTCCGAGCGATGCGATCTGACGAACCACCGAGCTCGAGATATAGCCGTACTGCGGCGCACTCATGACAAAAATGGACTCAAGCTCGTTGTCCAGGCGATAGTTGAGGTCCGCCTGCTGCAGCTCGTACTCAAAGTCGGTCATGGCGCGCAGGCCCTTGACCACAGCACCCGCACCCTGCTCACGGGCAAAATCGACCAACAGGCCGGTAAAGGGCAGTACCTCGACACCGTCAATATCGCCCAGGGCCTCGCGGGCCAACGCCACGCGCTCATCGAGCATAAAGGTGGTGCCCACGCCGTTTTTGCCCTGCGACTCCGCCACGGCGACAATCACGCTGGGAAAAATGCGGCGGGCGCGGCGGATTACATCGATGTGACCAAACGTGATGGGGTCAAACGTACCCGGAACGATCACGCGGTTGATAGTGTCATTCATGGGTATCCTCCAAAGGCACGTCCTCGTCAATATCGCTGTCATTAGCATGGTCGCACTCGTCCGCGGCCACCCAGCGCAGCAAGTCAACCGAGGTAATGCCGTAGCGTTTCTCTCGCACGGTCTCAAAACCAGCCGGATGAGCGCCCGCATCGCTTGCGGCATGCTCAAACAGGGCAAAGGCCCCTGGTGCCAGCAAGCCCTGCTGGGCAAGATTGCGCAGCAGCTCCTCGACCGGCTCGGCGCCAAAGGCATAGGGTGGATCGAGCAGGACCAGATCAAAGGGGCCGCCCGGAACACGGCCGCGCGAGGCGCTCGTCAACACATCGCCGGTAACGACGCGCCAACGCGAGCGGTCGCGACACAGCGACTCGATATTCTTAGTGATCAGTCGGGCGGCATTGCGATCGATCTCGAACGTGATGAGCGAGCGAGCGCCGCGCGAGAGCATCTCGATTCCCAGGGCACCGGAGCCGCCAAAGGCATCCAGCACGCGGACCTCGTCCAGATCGAAATCGAATGCCGACATGACCATGGACGCACATGCCTCGCGCACGCGGTCGGTCGTGGGACGGGTGACATCGCGCCCACGCGGCTCTTCGATCTTGCGGCCGCGCCATTCACCGCCGATGATTCTCATCCTCCGCTGACCTCCTTGAAGATATGTCGATAACGCGTGGCGACCGCATCGCGCAAGGGACGCGTCGCCACGGAGTCAAGGTTGCAAGCATACCGCAAGAGCTCGACCGCGTCCAAATGGGCCCATTCGATAAGATCCTCGTCGGCGTCCAGGTCCACAAAACGCAGGGTCACACCGCCATGTTGGCGATAACCCAAGATTTCGCCCTCGTGGCGCAAACGCAGGTCCATCTGCGCAAGTGCAAAACCGTCAGAGGTCTTTTCGAGCGCCCGCAGGCGGTCTTGCGCAGCAGACACACCGCCATTGCCCTTGGAATGCGTCATGACCAGGCACGTGCCCGACACGCTGCCGCGGCCCACGCGGCCTCTAAGCTGATGCAGGGCCGCCAAGCCAAAGCGCTCGCCGTTCTCGATAACCATGACGGTGGCGTTGGGCACGTCGACGCCCACCTCGACCACCGTAGTCGAGACGAGCACGTCGATCTCGCCGCGCTTAAAGGCGTCGATCACGCGGTCCTTCTCCCCCGCCGACATGCGGCCGTGAAGACGCTCGACGGAAAGCCCCGGCAATGCCAGACGCAGGCGGTCGAGCTCGGTCGCGGTGTCGTGCAACGGCACGGGCACCGTCACGCGACCTTCATCGTCGCGAGCAATGCCGGGAACGTCTTCCAAATCGTCCGCGGAGTCGCTCGGCTCCACAAGCGGGCAGATAACGTAAGCCTGCTGTCCTTGAGCATGCGCCTCGCGAATGGCACCGTAGGCCAGGTCGCGGCTCGACTCGGTGAGCACGCGCGTCGAGACGCCGGCCCCGGGAACGGGGCGATGACGAATGATGGACGTGTCCAGGTCGCCATAGACCGAAAGCGCCAGTGTGCGCGGAATAGGCGTGGCCGTCATAACGAGCAAGTCCGCACCTGGGCCTTTGGAACGCAGGGCATTGCGCTGCCCCACGCCAAACCGGTGCTGTTCGTCGATAACGACGAGTGAAAGATGTTTAAACGTTACGTTATCCGAAAGGACCGCATGGGTACCAAAGAGCACATCGAGCTCACCAGACTGCAGCTGTGCATGGATGCGCTCGCGCTCGGCGGCCGGGGTAGCACCCGTCAGGAGCGCCCAGGACATACCGGCCTGCGAGAGCAAAGGGCCGGTCTTATCGGCATATTGACGCGCCAGCACGCCCGTGGGTGCCATGACGCAGGACTGGGTACCCGAATCGGCCGCGACTGCCAGCGCGCAGGCGGCGACGGCGGTCTTGCCGGTACCGACATCGCCCAGCAGCAAGCGGTTCATCACGTGGTCGCCATCGCACATGTCATGCAGGATGTCTTGGAACGCGGCCTCCTGCTCGTCGCTCAGCGAAAACGGCAGGGCCCGTCTAAGCGCCGTCAAATGACCACCCGCGGTATGAGTGTAGGGAACCACCTCGACCATACCGCCGTCGTTGCGCAGACGAAGCGCCAGCTGAAGATAGAGGCATTCCTCATAGGCAAGCCGTGCGCGCGCGATATCGCGCTCGGCCATACTCGAGGGAAAGTGAATCGAACGCAGCGCACGGGCGCTGCTCATAAGGCGGCGCTTGGCGCGCAGGGGCGCGGGAATCGGGTCGAAGGGATTGCCGACAATCTCGAGCGCGCCGCTCACGATACGGCGCATCCAAGCCTGGCTCACACCGTCGCTCACATAGTGAACCGGCAGGATGGTGCCCGCGGCACGCCCGTCCTCGAGCTTTTCGAAATGCGGCGAGGCCATCTGCTTAAAGCCGTAGGCAAATTCGACCTTACCCATCACGGCCAGGCGGTCGCCCTGCTTGAGCTGCTGGGCAATCCAGGGCTGGCGGAAAAAAGCGACTTGCAGCACGCCCGTCTCGTCCACAAGCGAGACCTCGGTAACCTGCATACGTGGGCGGGGCTGCTTTTGAACGATACGATCGACCGTGGCGACGATCGTGCACACCGTACCGATAGGCGCCATCTCGATGGACCAGGAGCGTGTAAAGTCCAGATATCGATGAGGGATATGGAGAAGGAGGTCCCCCACCGTCCTAATTCCCAGACGGCGAAGGGCCTCCTCACGTTTACCCGAAACATATTTGAGTCGCGCGATATCCTCGTCGAGCGCATTGCTCTGGGCAAAGCGCTCCGAGACGCGCGGCACGGAGCACAGCTCGGACATGGGCAGATGCCTACTCGATCGAGAAGATCACGGGATAGAGCGGCTGCTCGCCACGATGGGCGTCAATCTCCAGGTCGGGCTGAGCCTCCTCGATGGCGTCGACGATCTCCTGGAAGGCCTCATCGGACAGCTCCTCACCGGCCAGAATCGTCAGCGCGTCGCCCTCCTCTTCCTCCTGCATGCGGTTGATGCAGTCGAGCGTGACCTGCTTCACATCGGAGCCGACCACGTCGATGGAGCCGGCAATGATACCCATGGCGTCACCGGAGTGAATCGGCGAGCCGTCAGAGGCGCTGGAATCGCGCACGGCACGGGTGACCTCGCCATCGCGAACCTCGCTGATGGCATCGACCATGGCGGCGACGGCGTCCTCGAGCTCGGAATCGGGCAGCACCGCGAACAGAGCGGAGAACGCCTGCGGAACGGTCTTGGTGGGAACCACGGCGACCTTTTTGTCGGTGCAGGCAGAAGCGGCAGCCTCGGCAGCCATACGGATATTGCCGTTATTGGGCAGGATGATGACCGAAGTCGCGTTGACCTGGTCCACCGCGCCCAGCAGGTCGGCGGTCGAGGGGTTCATGGTCTGGCCACCCGAAACGACTACGTCGACGCCGAGGGACTTGAGGATGTCGGCCTCACCGGAACCGGCGGCAACGGCGACAAAACCCAGGGCCTTGGCGGGCTCGGCGGCCTTTTCCTGGTCCTCATGGATCTTAGCGGTACGGTCGTGGGCCTCCATCTCCATGTTGTGGATAAAGACCTCATAGATCTGGCCAAGCTGCAACATGTGCTCGAGCACCAGGTTGGGGGTGTTGGAGTGCACGTGGATCTTGTAGTCGGGGTAGGCGCCCACGAGCAGCTCGCAGTCGCCCATGGAACCCAGGAACTTAAGGCACTCGTCCTCGTCAAACGGGGCGTCGGCCTTAAAGAGGAACTCGTTGCAGTAGCGGAACTCCGAGCCCTCCCAGTCGTCGTTGGCCTCGATCTCGACGCGACCGAGGGCCGCATCGCGGGCAGAACCAGCGGAATCAAACGTGGTGGAGAAATCCTCGACAACGGTGCTGCGGCCCAGAGCAGCGGCAACGAAGTTTTCCAGGAAGATGGCAAAGCCAAAGGCGCCGGAGTCGACCACGCCGTTCTCCTTCAGAACGGGCAGCAGGTCGGGCGTGCGAGCCACAGACTGGTAGGCCTCGACGACGATGGCGTCGAGCGCGTCCTCGGCCGAGAACTTCTTCTTCTCGCACTCGTCGGCCTTGGTCGAGACGTCGCGCAGGACCGTAAGAATCGTGCCCTCGATGGGCTTGCGGACGGCCTGGAAGGCGACCTTGACGGCGCGACGGAAAGCATGCGCGATGTCGGCAGACGTGATGGGCTCATCGACAGAGACGAGCCCCTCGGCCACGCCGCGCAGGATCTGCGAGGTGATAACGCCGGAGTTGCCGCGGGCGCCCATGAGGGAGCCGTGGGTGATGGCGCCGGCGATGGCCTCCATATCGGCATCGGCGGGAAGGGCGGAAAGCTCCTTGGTCACCGAGGCGAGCGTGAGCGACATGTTGGTGCCGGTGTCGCCGTCGGGCACGGGAAAGACGTTGAGTTTATTGATCTCCTCGGCCTTGTCGGAAACGGCAGCCGCAGCGATCGGAAAACAGGTGCGAATGGTCTTTACAATCATGAGTATTTGAATCTCCGTTTTCGGATGCTAGTTTAGACGGCTCTTGAGCGCGTCGATGTGAATGCCGATCTTAAGGCTGGCGGGATCGATCTGGGCGATCTCCTGCAGGGTGAAAGCAACGGAGCTCGAAAGATTGTGGCAGACGGACTTCATGTTGACGCCGTTCTCGAGCACGACGTGAAGGTCGACCGTAAGGCCGTTCTCGTCGGCGGAGACAAGCACGCCCTTGCGGAGGCGCTGACCGGCAAGCAGGCGCACGCTCTCGGCGCCTTGGAGCTGCTCGGCCATACCGACGACGCCATAGCACGTCATCGCGGCATAACCGGCAATATCGGCAATAACGTCGTTCGAGACGCTCAGGCTGCCGTTAATGGTCTCAGACACAAGAATCTCCTTATCTGGTGCTCGCGGCACCATGTCGTGGGAGCAATCATTGCAATATTCTACAACGACCGCGCCATGTTGAGGTGGTGGGTCGCGGGATTACATCCTCGACACGAAATGTTGATATGGCAACGTTTGCGTTAAGGAATCGCGGTATGAAAAAAACCCGCCGCAAAAGCGACGGGTTTTACAATCTGGCTCCCCGGGTAGGACTCGAACCTACAACAGCGCGGTTAACAGCCGCGTGCTCTACCATTGAGCTACCGAGGAATTTAAAGCCCAGCAGATTGGGCTGAGAAACTCTGGCTCCCCGGGTAGGACTCGAACCTACAACAGCGCGGTTAACAGCCGCGTGCTCTACCATTGAGCTACCGAGGAATAAGTGCATGCTCTCAAGCAACGAAGTTTATTATACGGACGAATCAGCTCAGGGCAAGAACTTTTTTGAGAAATTTTCCGACCCAGTCATTGGGGACGTTCTTAAACGACTAGTCATTCAAGAACGTCCCCAACGACTAATCAACCAGACGCCCAGGGTAGTCTTTTTGGGACGGGGCTTTTTTAGCTACCCAATCTGGGGCCTTTAAAGCTTGAGCCGCTCATTGAGATAGGGCAGCTAAAAAAGCCCCGTCCCAAAAAGACTACCCGTGCCCCAACTGCCGGCCCTTGTTACATGAAAGCGCCCTCAAGCGGATGTGCTTGAGGGCGCTTCTTGCATGACTAGCTTTCGATGTAGTCTTTGAGCTTGCTGGAGCGGCTGGGGTGGCGGAGCTTGGCCAGGGTCTTGGACTCGATCTGGCGGATGCGCTCGCGCGTGACACCAAACTCGCGGCCGACTTCCTCGAGCGTGCGGGGATGTCCGTCGACAAGTCCAAAGCGCAGCTCAATAACCTTGCGCTCACGATCGGCAAGCGAGTCGAGCACCTGGGTGAGCTGCTCCTGCAGCATGGAGAAGCTGGCGGCATCGGGCGGAACGATGGCCTGGGAGTCCTCGATAAAGTCGCCCAGCTGGGAATCCTCTTCCTCGCCGATAGGAGTCTCGAGCGACACGGGCTCCTGCGAGATCTTCTGGATCTCGCGGACGCGGTCGGCACTCATGTCCATCTCGGCACCGATCTCCTCGGGGGTCGGGTCGCGACCCAAATCCTGGAGGAGCTGGCGCTGCACGCGGACAAGCTTGTTGATGGTCTCGACCATGTGCACGGGAATACGGATGGTACGGGCCTGGTCGGCGATAGCGCGCGTGATGGCCTGACGGATCCACCACGTGGCGTACGTGGAGAACTTGAAGCCCTTCTGGTAGTCGAACTTCTCGACGGCGCGGATCAGACCGAGGTTGCCCTCCTGGATCAGATCCAGGAACAGCATGCCGCGACCGACGTAGCGCTTGGCGATGGAGACGACCAGACGGAGGTTGGCGCTGATGAGCGCCTGCTTGGCCTCGAGGCCCACGTTCTCGATACGAGTCAGACGACGCATCTCGGCGCGAGTGAGCTCGATCTCGCCCGCCTCGGCGGCCTCGAGCTTCTCGGTGGCCTCGAGGCCGGCCTCGATCTTCATGGCCAGATCGACCTCTTCGGAGGCGGTCAGCAGGTCGACCTTGCCGATCTCCTTAAGGTACATACGAACCGGGTCACCGGTCAGCATCACCGTGGAGGCATCGATGCCACGCACGCGAGAACGTGAACGGGACGTGCGGACGGTGCGCTTCTTTTTGCTCTTGCAAGAACCCATCTCGGCATCGGCCTGACGGGCCATCTTAAGCTCATGATCGTCGAGCGAGCCGGAATCGTGCTCCTCGTCGTCATCGAAATCGTCGGTATCGTTATCGTCATCGTCGACGTCCATGGGGGCGTCGTCGTTTCCGCTCGCGGAGATAATCTGGATGCCGCTGTTGCGCAGCGCGGAATAGACCGCGTTGAGCTGCTCGTCAGAAACATCGATATCCTTCAGGACGACCTGGATCTCGTCCTCGGTTACCGAAGTCCTGTTTGAGCCGTTGCCCATGAGCTTAGCAACGTAGGATTCCAGCCCAGTACCCGTGCTCTCAGTCTTATTTGGCACAGATTCTCCCTTCGTAGTCCACAGGACACATTACTTTAGCACACACTTACACGTCTATACCCAAAATTCAGACTGGATATAGCAGATAACATGCCGATTGACCACAACATCTAGGCCTGATCGGGACCCGCGGCCTCCAAACCAATCAACCGGAACGGATCGGCCACGCCGCCAATCGATTTCTGGAGCTCGCGCTGGCGCAAAGAATCCTGCGCGGCCTGCATGGTCAATGCACGGCGCGCGTCATCGTCGAGCGACCGGTCCTGGCGCAGCTTGGCCTGAGCAGCCCGCATACGGCGCTTGATGGTGTAAAGCTCAAGCGTATCGAGCATAAAGACGATGTTCGTCTCGGTGGGGTGCTTGCTCGTCGCCGAGATGCGCCCGGCGCTGACAAGCGAAGCCGCCTCGGGACACACCGCGCGCGCGGCGTCCATGCACGCCGCGGGGTCGGTGCCCGGCGGCGTCGCGAGCACGGCCCACGCGATGGACTCGTGACGGGGGTCTACCCACTCGATCGAGCAGATGCGATCGGCGTACGTGCGGAATAGGTCGGGGTAGCTGGTGAGCATCGTCAACAGCTCGCGCTCCCCCGCCAGAGACTTCCGCTCCAGATCGGTCAGCACGATCGGCGTCGCCGGAACGGAAGCGGTCGAAGCAGACCCCGCGGGCGCCGCGTCCATGCCAGCAGGCACATCGATCGGCGGCATATCGTCGACGACCTCGACCGGCGCGGCCCCGTAGGCCTCGAGCGGCACATAGTCGTACGGTTCCTCCTCGACCGGTGTGGATACCGGCGGCGTCGTCCCCGACGCCCAGGCGCCGCGAGATGCCCCCTGCGGACCGGACGCCCGACCGCCCGCGCCTCCTGCGCGCTCGGCCTGTGCCCGCTGGCGCTCGTAGTTCTGCTCGCGACGACGCTCGGCGTCCTCGCGTTTGGCGACATCGCGAAACACACGGCCCGAGCTCGAGCGTACCGTCTCCAAATCCAGGCCCAGAAGGTCGGCGATCTGGATAAAGTACGTATCGATCATGTAGCTATCGCGCAGCGGATAGATGAGCGTCAGCGCATCCTCGAGCGCCTTGGCGCGACCGCCCGGCGTGGTAATGTCGCTCGACTCCTGCAGTGAGCGGTACACAAAGTCCATGAGGGGCTCGGCGGCGTCGATACGCGCCTGCAGTGCCTCGCCACCATGCGCCGTGATGAACTCCATGGGGTCGTTACCGTCAGGAAGCACCACGCAGCGCAGGTCCATCGAATCCTGCTCGATAAACTGAATCGCGCGGCGCGCGGCCTTTTGACCGGCGGCGTCACCATCGAACATATACACAATGCGCTTGGCAAAACGGGTGAGCGTCTTTACGTGATGTTCCGTCAGCGCCGTACCCAGCGTGGCGACGACGTTTTTGATCCCTGCCTCCCAGCAGGCGATGCAGTCGGTATATCCCTCCACCACGATGGCGGTATCCTGCGCGACGATAAACTCCTTGGCCCAGTTAAAGCCGTAGAGGTTTCTCTTTTTATGAAACACGCTCGTCTCGGCGGTGTTGAGGTACTTGGGCTGGCCGTCGCCCATAATACGACCGCCAAAGGCGATGTTATGACCCTGTTCGTCAAAGATGGGAAACATCACGCGGTCGTAAAAACGATCGGCAAGCTGTCCGCGCCCGCGGCTCACGGCCACGTTGGCGTCGATCATCTCCTGCGGGGTAAAGCCCTTCTGCGACAGATGGGCCACCAACATATTGCGACCCGGCGCAAAGCCCAGGCAGTAGCGACGGCAGACGTCGCCACCCATACCGCGGCTGGCAAAGTACTCACGCGGACGGCTGTCCTTACCGCGCATGAGCATGGTGTGATAGAACTGGGCCGTCTCGGCGCACAGGTCATAGATACGGGCGCGCTTGGTGCCGCGATCGCGCTGCGCGCCGGTATCGTGCAGCTCAATGCCGGCACGATCGGCCAGGTAGCGAATCGACTCGGGAAAGCTCAGGTTCTCGCGCTTCATGATGTAGGTAAAGACGTCGCCGCCCTCGCCGCAGCCAAAGCAGTGCCAAACCTGCGTAGCGGGGATAATGTGAAACGATGGGGTCTTTTCGCCATGGAAGGGGCAGCAACCCCAAAACTCATGGCCGCGAGGCTTGAGCTCAACCGTTTCCTGCACAATGGCAACCAGGTCGGACGCAGCGCGCACCTGGTCTTTCTCCTCATCGCTAATCACGGATGCTCACCCCCTGCTCACCCAAGTTATGACGGATATCGTCAATATTACCCTCGACGGTCGCGATAAGCTCGTCCAGCGAATCGAACACGCGCGAAGGACGCAGCCAACGCGTAAACGCCAACGAAACCGAACGTCCATACAGGTCGCCCGCATACCCGATCAAGTTGGCCTCGAGATGCGCCGAAGCGGCATCGTCGGCATACGTCGGCGGCAGGCCCACGTTGACGGCAGCGGGCCACACGGTATCGTCGACCAGCACAAGGCCCTCGTAGACGCCATCGGCAGGCAGCTGAATTCCGTTTGGCACCAGCAGGTTTGCCGTAGGAAATCCCATATCGGAGCCCTCGTGGCGACCGCGAATCACGCCGCCGCGCACCATATAGGGACGGCCGAGTAGATCGGCTGCCAGCTCAACGTGGCCCAAGCTCAGCTCACGTCGAATGCGGGTGGCGCAGATAGCCTCGCCGGCCTCGCACAGCAAATTGTGCCCATACACGTCAACACCGCGCTCGACACCCCATGCCTGCATCTCGGCAACGCCCGAGGCACCGCCGCGGCCCAGCCTAAAATCGCTGCCAACGCGAATGGAGCGAATGTCGACAGCATGCGCCAACAGCTCAAGAAAGCCCACGTGGTCGAGCGACGCTACCGCAGGCGTAAAGGGAACAGCCACCACGGCATCGACCCCAGTCTGAGCCAGGGCATGCAGGCGGTCGGCCGTCGTCATCAATTTTTGAGCGGGCGCAGGGCTCACCACAACATCTGGATCAGGGTCAAACGTTACGACTACCGCTTTGCAGCCGTGGACGCGCGCATCGCGAATGACCGCGTCGATCAGCTCACGATGTCCCCTATGCACGCCATCGAACACGCCGATGGCAATCGAGGCGGCACCCATAGACTCGCAGTCACCAAAAGCATCAGCCAAAACGATGCGGGCCTCCGCCGCCGCGCCCACAAAAAATGTGCGCGCGAGCTCGCGAGGGTCCAGCATCATCGAACACCGCCGATCGCCTGCGGAAAGACGTGCTCCATCACAAAGCGACCATCCTCGATACGAGCCAAAGCCTTGAGCCCGCCATCGAGCACCAGCGCAAACGGCGCTTTAGACACATCGAAGCCGGCGAGCGCGCGATCAATAGGAATACGACGTCCGCACAGCAGATCTTCCGCAAGATTGCCCGGCAAGTCAACGCGCGTGGCGCCGAGGGCCGCAATGGGGTCCAAGGCAAAGCCGGCAGCGGACTCGGCAGAAAGCTCCTCGACCGCATGGCAGGCACCGATGGAGACAACGCCAGAAGCGGTACGGCGCAGCGCAGAAATATGCGCGGCACTATCGCAGGCGCGACCCAGGTCGCGAGCGAGCGCACGGATATAGGTGCCCTTGCTCACCGAGAAGGCAACGGTCCAAATGCAGGAATCGCCCTCGCCACTCACGGCGATCAGGTCGGCAGAATATACCTCGACCGGGCGCGCAGGCAACTCAACGGCATTGCCCTCACGTGCAGACTTATAGGCGCGTACGCCGTTGACCGAAATAGCCGAAAACGCCGGCGGGATCTGCATCTGAGGGCCCAGCATGGCGCTCAAGCGCTCACGGGCATAGGCCGGATCGCGCAGCTCGGGTGCAATGGCAACCGTACGGACGGCCTCGCCTTCCGCATCGTCGGTATTGGTCTCGGCGCCAAACGAGATATCGGCGACGTAACTTTTGGTATCGAGGGTAAGCATGCCCAGCAGACGCGTAGCCTGGCCCACGCCCACCACCATGACACCCGACGCCATGGGGTCGAGCGTGCCGGCATGACCGACGCGCCGCTCATGGAGGGCGCGCCGGCACCGCGAAACCACGTCGTGGGACGTGCAGCCCACCGGTTTATCGACGGCGAGCAGCATATTCAATTGAGAAGGCGTACGACGAGCCATGTACCATCCAAAAAGTTAAAGCTCGACGGTCACCGAAGCGGGATCCTCCCCCACCAGCTCGGCCAGCATGGGAAGTGCCGCGGTGAGCGTCTCGAAAATCGTTCCGTTATTGGTAAAGCCGGCGGCAGCGTGATGTCCGCCTCCGCCAAAGTTGGCCGCAATCTCGGAGACATCCATGTCGCCCTTGGAGCGCAGGTTTCCGCGCACCTTGGTATCGCCCTCGATGCCCTTAAGGAACAGGCAGACCTCGACACCCATCACCGAGCGCACCACATCGACCAAGCCGTCGCACTCATCCGAGGTGACGCCACATTCCTTAAGGTCGCTTTCGTACGCGTAGCTATACGCCACGCGCCCGTGCGCGACCGTCTTGATGCGGCCCATGACGATGGACTTGAGGTGCAAGAACTCGACGCGCATGCTCTGATAGACCTCGAGCGCGACACGCGCCGGGTCGGCACCGTGCGCCACCAGGCGCGAAGCCGCATGGAACGCAGCGGCATCGGCATTCTGATACTGAAAACGACCGGTATCGGTAACCAGGCCGCAGAGCAGACAGGTGGCGATGCGATCGCGAACGACAATGCCGCAATCATCCAGAAAGCGGTCGATGATCATGGCGCACGCCGCAGCATCGACACGCCTCAGGCTTACCTCGGCAAACTCCTCGCGCGCCGGATGGTGGTCAAAGCACACCACATGTTTGGAGCGGCGGAGCACGTCGGCCGAGTTGTTCAGACGCTCGACAACCGGCACATCCACCGAGATAAACAGGTCGGGATCGCCCGTAAAGCTCGAAGCCGGCACCAGACGATCGGCGCCTTCCATAAAGCGGTAAATACGCGGAACGGGATCGTCGTCTGCGAGCAGCAGCGCGATGTCCTTGTCGGGGAACGCCTTCATGAGCGAGAGACCCAAGCCCAACACGGAGCCCAGGGCATCGCCGTCGGGAGAGGTATGACCCGAGATCGCAATGGAGGACGCACCCTCGATAAGCTCGAGGATGCGTCGTTTAATATCTGCAGACTCGCACGAGACGAGGTCGGCGGAATTAGTCATCTAAAGCTGCCTCCTGGGCGGCATCCGCTATGGGATAGCCGTCCTCGTCCTTTTCGATCGCCAGCGTGGCCGGGACATTCTCCAGCGCACGCGTAATGCGCTCGGCCTCATCGGTCGAGCGATCGATGCGAAAATCGAGCTCGGGCGTGACGCGCCAGTCGAGCGAGCGAGCCAACAGGCTGCGAATGCGGCCCTTGGCGCTGGCGAGCGCCTCCATGACCTCATCGTAGCGGCTCGCATCGCACGACACGTACACGCGCGCGAACGAACGGTCCACCGCGACCTCGACCGCGGTCAGGGTGACCAGGTCGAGACGCGGATCGGAAACCTCAAAGAGAAGGATATAACCGAGCTTCTCGCGAAGCTGCTCGCCCAGACGGCGGGTTGCCTGCGTTTGCTTCATAGCGCTACCCCCCTACTCGGTACGGGCAACCTGGTCGATACGGTAACCCTCGATCTGGTCGCCGGGCTTGATGTCCTGGAAGTTCTCCAGGCCAATGCCGCCCTCGGAACCGCTCTTGAGGCTCTTGGCCTCGTCCTTGTAGTGGCGCATCGAGGCGATCTTACCGTTAAAGACAACGATGCCGTCGCGCACCAGGCGCACGGAATCGGTCGCGGCGATCTCGCCCTCCTCGACGCGGACACCGGCGGCGATACCGACTTTGGGCACCTTAAAGGTGTCCAGGACGGTCGCGGTACCCGTGGAGACCTCGACCTCGGTGGGCTTGAGCATGCCGATACGGGCAGCGTCGAGCTCCTCGAGGCACTTGTAGATAACGTCGTAGCAACGAATCTCGACGCCCTCGCGCTCGGCAGCGGAGCGGGCCTTACCGTCGGGACGCACGCCAAAGCCAATAATGATGGCGTTGGAGGCGTCGGCCAGGACGACGTCGGTCTCGTTGATGGCACCGACCGCGGAGTGGATCGTGTTGATGCGGACCTCGGACTGATCCATCTTGTCGAGCGAGTCCTGAAGGGCCTCGATGGAGCCCTGGACGTCGGCCTTGATGATCAGGTTGAGCTCCTTGACCTCGGCGTCGGCGATGGTCTCGAAGAGGTTCTCGAGCGTGACGTGCTTCACGCGGCTCTGCTCCTCGATGCGGGCCTTGAGCGAGCGCTCATCGGCCAGGGCGCGCGCCTCGCGCTCGTCCTCGAATACGCGGAACTCGTCACCGGCGTTGGGCACGGACTGCAGGCCCAGGATCTCGACGGCGTCGGAGGGACCGGCCTCGGTGACGGCGCGGCCCTTGGGGTCGAGCATGGCGCGGACGCGGCCATAGGTAAGGCCGGCGACCAGCGTATCGCCCACGTGCAGGGTACCGCGGGTCACGAGCACGGTAGCGACCGAGCCGCGGCCCTTGTCGAGCTTGGCCTCGAGGACGTTGCCCGAGGCGAAGGTATCGGGGTTGGCCTTGAGCTCGAGCACATCGGCCTGGAGCAGCACGGTCTCCAGAAGGTCGTCGATACCGATCTTCTGCTTGGCCGAGATGTTGACGAACATGTTCTGTCCGCCCCACTCCTCGGGGATAACACCGTACTCGGTGAGTTCCTGGCGCACACGGTCGGGGTTGGCGCCGGGCTTATCGATCTTGTTGACGGCGACGACGATGGGAACGCCGGCGGCCTTGGCGTGGTTGATCGACTCGACCGTCTGGGGCATGACGCCGTCGTCGGCGGCGACGATCAGGATGACGATGTCGGTCACCTTGGCGCCACGGGCACGCATGGCCGTAAAGGTAGCGTGGCCCGGGGTATCGATGAAGGTGATCTTGCGGTCGTTGATCATGACCTGCGATGCGCCGATGGCCTGGGTAATGCCGCCAGCCTCGCCGGCAGCGACGCCGGTGTGGCGGATGGCGTCGAGCAAGCTCGTCTTGCCGTGGTCGACGTGACCCATGACGGTGACGACCGGGGCGCGGGGCTTAAGGTCGGCGGGATCGTCGTAGAACGAGAAGGTGTTCTCCTCCTCGGGGGTGATGATCCTGATCTGACGGCCCAAGTCGTCGGCAACGAGCTCGACAAGGTCGTCGGACATGGACTGCGTCATGGTGAGCGGGGTGCCCAGCAGGAACAGGCGCTTGATGATGTCGTTGGCCGGAACGTCGAGCGCCTCGGCAAGCTCCTGGACGGTAACGCCCTGGGAGACCTTGATGGCGTCGAGCTCCTCGGGGTTCACGCCCTGGGCCAGCGCCTCCTCAATCTTGCGCTCCTCCTGAGCCCTAGCGGCCTCGCGCTCGCGCTTCTCCTTGCGCTTCTTGCGGCGACCGGTGGACTCGCGAGAGGCCTCCTCGACGGCGGCACGGGCCTCCTCGAGAACCTTCTCGCGGCTGTACTCCTCGGCCTCGCGCGCCATGCGGCTGTAGTGGTCCTCTTCGCTGTTGTGACCACCCTTGCGCTTCTTGCCCTTGCCCTGCTTATCGGGGTTGGGAAAATCCATGCCGGCAGCGACATTGTTGCTGGCATTGGTGCGATGGCTGTGCGGGCGGCTCTCGGAGGCGTTGCGGTCGTTGCGACGGCCGCCACGACGATCGTTGTTGCCGCCGCGACGGTTGCCGCGCTCGGCCTTGGCCTTGTCCTCGGCGTCCTTCTTCTCCTTGAGCACGGTCTCCTGTGCGGCGATCTGATCGAGCAGCGAACGGAAGCGCGAACCGGAGTCGGAAGCGGGAACGGCGCGGCGCTGGGCCTCGCGAGCAGCCTCCTCCTTCTCGCGGGCAAGGCGCTCCTGCTCGGCCTTCTTCTTGGCCTCGGCCTCGGCACGGGCTGCCTCTTCGGCGGCCTGAGCGGCGGCAAACTGGCGGCGCTCCTCCTCGCGTGCCTTCTCGGCGGCAATGCGCTCGCGCTCGGCCTCGGCGGCACGCGCTGCCTCCTCGGCGGCGGCAGCCTCCTCCTCGGCCTGCTTGGCGGCCTCGACTTCCTGGGCGCGGGCCTCGATCACCGAGGCAAGCTGCTTGCGGACCATGGCAACATAAGCGTCCTCCAGCGCGGAGGAAGCAGACTTAGCGGGAATCTTCATTTCGGCGAGGTGACCCATCAGTTCCTTGGAGGTCATGCCGAACTCTTTGGCCAGGGTGGACACACGGACTTTTGCCATATGACTTCACCTACCCTTTCTGGCACCTTGGGTGCCTAGAGACTGAACGAGCGTGGGATGTGCGCCGGAACCTGTCCAGCGCAACCGCGCGCTAGATCAGGTCCTCCGCATCATCGAAGGCGTCGGTGTCGTGGACACCGCAGAAACGGGAACCGGGACGGGCCTGGTTGCGGCACTGGATGCCGTCCTCGGACACGTACTCGCAACGACGGGCGTCGTCATCCTCCTCGTCACCGATCAGGTCGGCGGCAGGCTCCTCGTGAACGGGAACGTTCTTGAGGATGTCGGCGGCAAGGGTCTCGGACTTAATGTCGATGTGCCAGCCGGTCAGGCGTGCGGCCAGGCGGGCGTTCTGGCCCTCCTTGCCAATGGCGAGCGAAAGCTGGTCGTCGGGCACGATGACGCCGGCATAGGCCTTCTCCTCGTCGATAAGGACGCGAGTGACCTTGGCGGGCGACAGGGCGTTGGCGACGTAGACGGCCGGATCGGCATCCCACAGGATGACGTCGACGCGCTCACCGCGCAGCTCACCCACGACGGCGCGCACACGGCTGCCCTTGGGGCCGACGCAGGCGCCCACGGGATCCAGGCGGTCGTCGAGCGAGTGGACGGCGACCTTGGAGCGCTGACCGGGCTCGCGGGCGATCGACTTGATCTGGACGGTGCCCTCATAGATCTCGGGCACCTCCTGCTCAAACAGACGACGCATGAGCTCGGGGTGGGTACGCGAGATAACGATCGGCGGACGGCTGTGCTCGCCGCGAACCGGCGGAAGCGTGGAGTTGGGGTCGCGAACGTCAATGATCACGGCCTTGATGTGCTGGTTGTGCAGATAGCGCTCGCCCATGGGGCGCTCGTTGCGCTCGTTCTCGTAGCGGCGCTGATCAAAGTGCGGAAGCTCGGCCTCGACGCCTTCGCGGATCTTGACGATCGTAAAGTCGGGTGTGGACTGCAGTACGGTACCGCTGATGAGGTCGCCGATACGCCCGGAGAACTCCTCGTAGATCTGCTCGCGGGCGGAGTTGCGCACGATGGCGTTGATCTCGGCCTTGGCGTGCTGGGCGGCGATGCGGCTGGTGTTCTTGGGGGTGACGTCGATCTCCTCGAACTCGGTGAAGTTGCCCTCCTCGTCCATGGAATCGTCGATCGGCTCCAGGCGGTAGACATAGATCTTGCCGGTGGTGCGGTCGATGGTCACCTTGGCGCCCCACTCAAGATGCAGGATCTCGGCATAGCTCTTGGCGAGCGACTGCTCCAGACGGTCGATCAGGTAGAGCTGGTCGATGTGCTTCTCCTGGCAAAGCTCCATCAGGGCGGACATCATGTCGGATGCTGCCATGTTAGTTTCCTTCCTTCGCGGGCTTGAAGTCATAGACGGGCTTCAACTTGCACTTTTTAACATCGGAAAAATCGAGGGTGACAGACTCGCCGTCCTCGAGCTCGAGGGTTACGTTGGTCTCGGTCGCGGCGGCAATCTTGCCGGAGTACTTGCGACGGCCCTCGGTGGCGGTGGAGGAAAGCTCGCAGTCCTCGCCCACAAAGCGGGCAAAGTCACGCGGACGGCGCAGCGGGCGCGCCATACCCGGGCTCGACACCTCGAGCGTATAGCTCGAAGAGATGGGGTCGAGCTCCTCAATCACGTCGCCGACCCACTTGGTGTTGGCCGTGACGTCGTTGAGCGACAGGCTCTGACCCTCGGCACCCTCGATACGCACACGCACGCAGGGGGCCTTGGTGGCACCCACGAGCTCAACGTCGACAATATCGACATCGTGCTGGGGAGCGACGGCCTCGAGCGCGTCGATGATCGCCTGCTCGGTCTTGGTCTTGACCATTGCGGCACCTCCATCCATACAAAAAAGAAGCGGGGCCGAAACCCCACTTCTTTCAATTACAACTTCATTTACAGGCAAACTATACCAATACCTGCGAAAACGTGCAACCACAGCACAAACCCGCAGGTCAGCGTGAGCACAGGTTCTCCACAAGAAATGGATAATTAGGTGTAGTCGCAAGTATCCATATCCAAAAAGAGGGACGACCCAGCCGGATCGTCCCTCGTCTATTGTGCATCAACTATATGCGCAAGGTTTACTTAACCACCAGGTTGACCAACTTGCCGGGCACGCAGATGGCCTTGACGACCGTCTTGCCCTCGAGCCACTTGGCAACAGCGGCCTCGGCGGCAGCCTGCATCTCCTCGTTGGAGGCATCGCGGGCCACATCGATGCGGCCGCGGACCTTACCGAGCACCTGGACCACGATCTGCACCGTGTCCTCGATGGACTCGGCCAGGTCAAACTCGGGCCAGGCGGCGGTGTAGGCGTTGCCCTCGCAGCCGAGTGCCTCGTGCCACAGCTCGTCGGCCCAGAACGGGCAGATGGGGGCAAGGACGCTCACGATGTCCTTGGCCACGCCGTAGCACAGCGCCTTGTCGCGCGATGCGCCCTCGGTGGCGTTGAGGTAGGCGCTCGCCGCGTTGACGAGCTCCATGACGGCCGAGATCGCGGTGTTAAACTGGCCGCGATCGAAGTCCTCGGTGCACTTGGCGATGGTGCGGTGACGCTCGCGATAGAGCTTCATCGCGGTCTCGTCGAGCACGGACTTGTCGAAGGCAACGTTGGCATCACCCGACTGGACAAGCTGCCACACGATACGCCAGGCGCGCTTGATAAAGCGGTTGGCACCCTCGACGGCCTTGGGATCCCAGTCAAAGTCCTTCTCGGGCGGGGCGATAAACAGGATCGCCAGACGCATGGTGTCGGCGCCGTAGGGCTCGATAACCGAGCTCGGAGGCACGACGTTGCCCTTGGACTTGGACATGGTGTCGCCGTTCTCGTCCTTGACCATGCCCTGGCACAGCAGGTTGGTAAAGGGCTCGTCCACGCTGAGCAGACCAAGGTCGCGCAGCGCCTTGGTAAAGAAGCGGCTGTAGAGCAGGTGCAAAATGGCGTGCTCGATGCCGCCGATGTAGTTATCGACGGGCATCCAACGGTCTGCCGCCTCGCGGGAGAAGGGCAGCTCGGTGTTGTGCGGGTCGGTATAGCGCAGGTAATACCAGCTGGAGCAGGTGAAGGTGTCCATGGTATCGGTCTCGCGCTTGGCCGGGCGGCCGCAGACCGGGCAGGTGGTCTCGTAGAAGTCCTTGCACTCGGCGAGGGTCTCGCCGGCGCCCAGGTCCAGGTTCTCGGGCAGCGTCACCGGCAGCTGGTCCTCGGGCACGGGCACAATGCCGCAGTGCTCGCAATGGATGGCCGGGATGGGGTTGCCCCAATAGCGCTGACGGCTGATGAGCCAGTCGCGCAGGCGGAACTCGACCTTGCGACGACCGCAGCCCATGGCCTCGAGGTCGGCCACGATGGCAGCCTCGCCCTCGGAGTGCTTACCGCCGCGCATGCCGGTGTACTTGCCGGACTGAACGAGCGTGCCCTCGGCAGCGTGGGCGCAATCCCAGTCGACGGTCTCGGCATGGAAGGTATCGATGGTCTCGCCACTGGCCTCGACGGCAGCGCGGTCGTCATCGTCCAGGATGATCGGGACGATCGGGAGGTCGTACTTGCGGGCAAACTCAAAGTCGCGCTGGTCGCCGCAGGGAACGGCCATGACGGCGCCGGTGCCGTAATCGGCAACGACATAGTCGGCAACCCACACGGGAACCTTCTCGCCGTTGACGGGGTTAACCACGTAGCGGCCCGTAAAGGCACCATGCTTCTCGAGGGTGCCCTGAGCACGCTCGACGGCAGAGATATGCTTGGAGTCCTCGACGATCTTGGTCACGGCCTCCTCGTACTCCGTGCCCTCGACGAGCTCGTGCAGACGAGCGTACTCGGGAGCCAGGACAAAGAAGGAGACGCCAAAGAGCGTGTCGGCACGCGTGGTGAAGACGGTGATCTTGCCCTCGTCGCCCTCGATGGGATCGCCGTTGGCATCACACAGGGTAAAGTCGACCTCGGCGCCCTCGGAGCGGCCGATCCAGTTGGCCTGCATCTGCTTAACGCGCTCGGGCCAGCCGGGGAGCTTCTCCAGATCGTCGAGCAGCTCCTGGGAGTACTCGGTAATCTTGTAGTACCACTGCTCAAGGTCGCGCTTCTCGGGCTCGGTGCCGCAGCGCCAGCACTTGCCCTCGGTAACCTGCTCGTTGGCCAGAACGGTCTTGCAGTTGGGGCACCAGTTGACCGGGTTCTTCTTGCGGTAGACCAGGCCCTTTTCCCACATCTTCTCAAAGATCCACTGACCCCAGCGGTAGTAGTCGGGGCTGCAGGTCTTGACCATGCGATCCAGATCGTAGGAGAAGCCCATGCGCTTCATCGTGGCGAGCGCCTGGTCCATGTTCTTATACGTCCAGGCAGCAGCCTGCGTGTTGTGCTTGATGGCGGCGTTCTCGGCGGGCAGGCCAAAGGCGTCAAAGCCAATGGGATGCAGCACGTCAAAGCCGCGCATACGGGCCTGACGGGCCATGGCATCGCCGATGGTATAGTTGCGCGCGTGGCCCATGTGCAGGTCGCCCGAAGGATACGGGAACATCTCGAGCACGTACTTCTTGGGCTTGCTGGCGTCGGTGTCGACGGCAAAGAGGTTGGAGTCCTCCCAGGCCTTCATCCACTTGGACTCAATGGCCTGCGCGTCGTAGGCAGGGATCTCGTCCTTATGATCTGTGCAATCGCACATATCAGCTCCTTTAATCTTAGCTGGGGTCGGTCGGCTTGGCTCTATTCGCTACTGCGGACAGTCCTGCGCAAGACGAAGAGCACATTAAGTGCTCTTCTTTGCGTGCGGAACTTGTAGCGAACAAAGCCAAGCCGACCGACCCTAAGGTTAACTTGACTGATGATAGCAAATACGACAAGCGAGATGCCTGCGACTTGCAGGCATCTCGCTTTATCTTAATAACGTGGTTGTGAATCAACCGCTAATTGCTACCCGCTCAAGCATGGTCGGGTTTTCCAAGTGCCGCAGATTGCCGTGAAAGAGGAGCGACGCGTACTTTGGTACGCGAGCGACGGTTTGAACGGCAAGGTGCGGTGCTTGGGAAAGCCGCTTAGCGGTAGCTGACGCTTTGCTGAGAATCCTTGACGACTACGTCGTGGGCGCCGCCTTCGACGATCGAGGTCGAGCTCACCAGGGTCAGGCGTGCCTTTTTCTGGAGCTCGGGAATCGAGAGGGCGCCGCAGTTGCACATCGTGGACTTGATCTTGTAGAGCGTGCCGCCCACGCCGTCCTTAAGGGAGCCGGCGTAGGGAACGTAGGAGTCGACGCCCTCGACAAAGCTGAGCTTCGCGGCGCCGCCCAGGTCGTAGCGCTGCCAGTTGCGGGCACGCGCAGAACCCTCGCCCCAGTACTCCTTCATGTACTGACCGTTGACGTTGACGCGCTCGGTCGGGCTCTCGTCAAAGCGGGCGAAGTAACGGCCCAGCATCATAAAGTCGGCACCCATGGCAAGGGCGAGCGTCATGTGGTAGTCGTAGACGATACCGCCGTCGGAGCACACGGGCACGTAGACGCCGGTCTCCTCGTAGTACTCGTCGCGAGCGCGGCAGACGTCGATCAGCGCGGTGGCCTGGCCACGGCCGATGCCCTTGGTCTCGCGGGTGATGCAGATGGAGCCACCGCCGATACCCACCTTGATAAAGTCGGCACCGCAGTCGGCCAGAAAGCGGAAGCCCTCGGCGTCAACGACGTTGCCGGCACCGACCTTAACATCCTCGCCGTAGTTGGCGCGAATCCACTCGATGGTGCGCTTCTGCCACTCGCTGAAGCCCTCGGAAGAGTCGATGCACAGGACATCGGCGCCGGCCTCGATGAGCAGCGGCACGCGCTCGGCATAGTCGCGGGTGTTGATGCCGGCGCCGACCATGTAGCGCTTGTCGCCGTCGAGCAGCTCGTTGGGGTTGGTCTTGTGGCTGTCGTAGTCCTTGCGGAAGACAATGCCCATAAGGTGATCGTTGTCGTCGACAATGGGCAGGGCGTTGAGCTTGTTGTCCCAGATGACGTCGTTGGCAACCTTGAGGCTGATGTTCTTGTCGCCCACGATGAGCTGCTCACGCGGGGTCATGAACTCGGAGACCTTCTTTTGGTGGTCATCGCGGCTGGGGCGATAGTCACGGCTGGTAACGATACCCAGGAGTTTACCCTTGGGAGTGCCGTCGTCGGTGACCGGCATGGTGGAGTGACCGGTCTTCTCCTTGAGCTCGATGACCTGCTCCATGGTCATGTCGGGGGTCAGCGTGGAATCGGACTGGACAAAGCCGGCCTTGTGATCCTTGACGGCCTTGACCATGGCGGCCTCGGACTCGGGGGTCTGGGAACCGTAAATGAAGGACAGGCCGCCCTCGGTAGCGAGCGCGACACCCATGTCGACGCCCGAGACGGACTGCATGATGGCGGAAACCATGGGGATGTTCAGGGTGATTGCCGGCTTCTCGCCGCGCTTAAAGCGGGTTAGCGGCGTCTTAAGAGAGACGTTGTTGGGGATGCACTGCGAGGACGAATAACCAGGGACCAGCAGATACTCCGAAAACGTGTGGGACTCACCGGGAAAGAACGTAGCCATGTTTCTCCTTTTTCCATGCGACCGGTCGGCTGCAGGCCTCGTAGGACCCAGCCCAACCTTGGGCGCCCAATACTGGGCAAGTATCTTAACGCACTTTGACTGCTACAATGCATGACTTAAGAAGAGCACACGAGGGTTTAACGCAGGCTTTGCGTTTGCCCAGCAAACACTTTAGCGGAGAGACGTGGAGCGCATGGAGTACAAGACGACGGCAAAACTGGTCATTCAGTCGTGCGACAATGATCTACCGGGCGTGTTCGGCCACGGCTGCGTCTTGCTGCTGCAGGGTATCGCCCGCGAACACTCGATCAACCGTGCCGCCAAGAGCATGGGCATGGCCTATTCCAAGGCATGGCGCATTGTGAACGAGGCCGAGGGGCAGCTGGGGTGCAAGCTCATCGAGCGCGACGGCGCCCGCGGGAGCTCGCTCACCCCCGCCGGCGAGCGAGCCATAGCGGCCTACGAGGAGCTGCAGGCAGAGATCAACGAAGTCATAGCCGCAAGGGCCAACGACCTGATCGACACCATCAAAGAGTAGCTAATTTGGGACGGGGCTTTTTTAGCTACCCATCCAGAGCATTCTTAACTCATAGCCAAAAATTGACATTGGGTAGCTAAAAAAGCCCCGTCCCAAATTAGCTACTGTCGGAGGGCGTTATCGAGGGCGGCGGCTACCGTCAGGGGATCGTCGGTGCCGGCGAAGAGGCGGATGGTGTCCCCCTGCTTGCCACGTGGGGCCGAAAGACGCGTCGTTGCGCCGCCGGCAGGCGATGTGCGAAACTCCCCCGGCAAAGCGTCGAACAACTCTCCCGCGTTACGCTCGATAAGATCAAACTCAACTGCCGGGCCAAAGCCATGCTCGAGGATTCCCGTTGCAACCGCATGGTCAGGATGTGAGCTCAGCCCGGGATAGCGCACGCTGCGCACCATCTCGTTCGCGGCCAGATACTCGGCCAGCGCACGGGCTCGATCGAAGTGAGCCTGCATGCGAGCGTTAAGCGAGGAAAGCCCGCGCTCCAGCACGTCGGCCTCCTCAGCAGAAAGATCGAGCGCCGACGCACCGCAGCCCGCAAACAACGCATGCGCGCACTCAGCCGCGGCATCCACACGATGGCGCTTGACCTGCGATCGCGCCACCGAAGCGGCAACGAGCTTACGCGGGGCCTTACCGGCACACACGCGGTCGAGTGCCTCGAGCGACAGCACGGCGCCCAAGCTCAGCGGATTGCAGCCAAAGACGTCAGCCACGGTGTTGTCAACAACCAGCAGTGCATGGGCCTCACGCGCGGCGCGGCCTAACGCGCGCAAATCGGGCACACGCAGACCGAACGCGCCAATGGAGTTGGCGAACCACCACAGGTGCGGCCCCTCGGCATCAAGCGAAGCATCAAAGCCCTCGGACGCAGCAGCAAACGCCTCGGCGGACGGCGAGCCCACCAGCACGACATCGCAGCCCTCAAAGCCGCAAGCAAACGCTTCGGCAAAGTCATCCGCAAAGGCCACCAGGCGATCGCCGGGACGCACAATCCCCAACAGAGACAGCGCCGCCGGCACATGCGAGGCTGCAACCAGTCGCGCCTCGCGCGCGCCAGCCCTTGCAGCCCAGGCCTCTTCTAGCTGTTGTACGTCCACGTGACACCGTCCCTTCAAAACAAAAGCCCACGATGCGGATGTTTCCCCAATCTACTCGCTAGGGTTCTAGCCGTGGTATTCGCCGTTGTATTGGATGAGCGTTAGGTCCTCCACGCCATCGAGGGCACGGATGGCGTCGGCATAGGGCATATCCACACCGTCAGAGAACACCTCGACGGCCATCTCCACCTTGTCGCCGCGCATAGTCTTGGACTTAACGGTGAACTTGGTGCGCCCAAACGCGCGCACGATATCGTCGCCAGCGGTCTGGCCCGTGTAGTGAATGACCATCATGTACACGCGCGACTTGTCCTGGCGGCTCGCAAAGCCGGCGATCATCAGCACGATCACTGCTGCCGCGAGCCCCACGAGCGCATACATGCCGGCTCCCGCCGTAATGCCCGTGGTAATGGACCAAAACAGATACAGCAGGTCGAGCGGGTCCTTGACCGCCGTACGGTAGCGGACGATGGACAGAGCACCGACCATACCGAGCGAGATGACCACGTTTGTCGAGATCGCGAGCGTGACCATGCAGGTGAGCACGCACATGCCCACGAGCGTCACGGCAAAGCTACGCGAATACACCACGCCGGTAAAAAAGCGCTTGTACACGTAATAGATCAGGATGCCCATGGCGAGCGCCACGAGCAGTGACAGGCCGATCTTGGCAGGGTCGACCTGACCAAACGCCTCCAAGACGGAGTTCTTAAAAAAGTCCCTGGTGCTCATGGTCTAAATATCCCCTCGGTTCTCAAAATCCGATTCCCAGTAGTTAAAACCGCGCAGGTAGGCGGTCTTTTCGTAACACAGGCAGTACTTGGAAACCGCCGTAAGCTCGGCCGCGCCCGGCGGCACCATATCGCGCACCAGCTGCGGACAAAACTCGGTAAACTTGACCTCCATCACCAGCTTGCCGGGCTCCAGCACGGGCAGCGCGGGCAAGGTCGCGTCAAAGATGTCAAAGCTACCCACCGCGGCACGCACGTTCATGTCAAACGTAATGCGCACGGTGCCCTCATCCATCACCCACGGCTCGCGCTCGTAGTCCACGATGGTCCGCGGGCGCATCATGTTGCAGATACACTCGATGTAGAACTCGCGGCAGAGTTGGTGCGGGCTCCTCAGCAAAAAGCCGTAGTCGCCAGCCAGGATCTGCTCAAACTCGCCGCGCGTGAGCGGCGCGTCCTCCTTGTAGATCCAACTGCCGTACTTCTTTTTGCGCTCGAGCTTAATCACCCTGTCGCTGCCGTTATAGATGCGCACGCGATACTTTTTGCGCATGAGAATACCGGCGTCTTTTTCCTCGTAGGCCGAGTTGCAGTAGTCGTCAAAGTACAGGCTGCGAATGGTGTAACCACCCGAGCGCGCATGCTTGTCCAGTTTAAAAACCGGCGCCATGCGACAGGCAAGCGCGGAGTGCTCGCCCTCGTTAATGAGATATTTGAGCTCGTGGCGATAACGCTCCTGCGTGGCACGCGCAGGCGGGGCCGCCAGGCGCTCAAGCAACGCGCTAGCCCTCCTCATACGTGTCCTCCACGACCTTACCGCCGTCTTGCACGTAAAAGCACTTCATGCCGTACTGCTTGCCATCGTCGGTCACATAGCAGTCAAACGCATCTTGCGTATAGCCGTCGGAGTTGGTGGCACGCACGCGTACAAAATACTGACCGGTATCGGGCGCTTCGCACGTCACCTCAGGCAGCAGCACGTCTTCGGCCTTAAAAAGCACGTCATTGATGGCGTAGTCGCGCGCAAGCTCCACGGTATAGCGAATATCGCGCGCCTCAAAGTCGTACGCGGCATCCCAGTTCACACGCAACTTGCCGTTTTCAATCTGCGGCACGCCAATGTAGAACGGCATGGGCTTTTTATAGCTTTCGCAATAGCTCTTGTAGTTCTCCTCGATCTCGGAGGGAATCGCCGCGGCGATCTGCTCGTATTGGTCCTTGGTGACAGGCAGATTGTCAATATCGGGCGAGGCAAAGACCAGGGATTCGGTAACCTCACGGTAGTGCTTGATCATCCTGGCCAGACGTTCCTCGGTCAAATACGAGCGCAAGTCCTTGACGGCACGGTCGAGTTCGCTGCGGAACGACTTACTGCGCAACGCGCGGTTAAACAGCACGTTGCCCCAGTAGTTGCTCACGCCGCGCTCCCAGTTCACAAAGTCCGAGAACCCCTTCAGGCTCAGCTCAAGCTTACGCAGCATGCTGTCGTTATCCCAAGCCAAAAAGTACCAGGTATTTGAGTTGAGCGGGCTGTACAGATAGCAGTTACGGCTCTGCGTATCGCAGTTGCCCGTCAGGATCTGAAACGCCAGCCAATAGACCAGATTCTCGGTATCAAAGTAGGTCGCAAGCACGTCCTCGATCTTTTGAGTGTCATCGTTGAGCGCATCGAGCATCTCGATGAGCTTGGTGTGGTCCGAGTCGCCCTTAATCTCGAGCATGCTCTCAAAAGCCGCCTGGTTGTAATCGGGATCGTCGGCAAGCTTAATGATGTCCTCATAGCGACGGAACTCAAAGAAGTTCAACTTGTACAGGTGTCCATTCTTATCTAGGCCATGTGCCTTAAGCGCCGTCTTGTTGAGCTGCTCGACCTGTGTAAACAGGCCGTAGTCCTCAAAGGTGTCGTTGGACTTTTCGGTCTGGTCGCACACCCACAGGTGCACAAACTGCGTGCGCAGGCCCATCATCTGGGGAATGCCACGGATCAGATCGTAGGCCATCTTGTTACGGAAGCGCAAGCCCTCGCCCATGTGCTTGTTAAGCGCAATCGCGCGCTGCTGGCGCCAGGTACCCTTGCCCTTTTTGAGCTCCACCTTGTAATTTTTCTGAGCATAACGGCTCGACGTCTGACCGCGCACTTGCACGGTAGCATTGGGCGCTTCCTCGCCATAGCCAACCTCGCCGGCAACTGGGCCGTCTTCGTCGCCCGCCTGCAAAAGGCCCATAACCTGATAGCGCGCCGCGCCCATGTCGGCATAGTCGTACACCGAGTACGTATTGATCTCGGCCCAGCTGTGGTCGGTGTTCTCGGAGCTGTTGCCGCGCGAGACCGTCAGGTACATGGTCACAATGCCCGAGTCGTCGTAGACCTCGTAGAGCTCGTCCTTGTCGCGCAGGTGCTTGACCTCATTCGAGGCCTCGGCCTTGTTAATCTTGCCCTGCTTTTTGACCTTTTTGGTCGAGGATTCGTCCTGCGCAGAGCAGCCCGAAAGCAGCAGTGTGCCGGCAGCCGCCTCAATCAAGCGGCGACGCGATATCATCCTATCGGTCATCAGGACCTCCCCAATGGTTGCGATACACACGGACCACCGTGCGTTCAAACGCGCCATGTGGCTCGCCCTTATGGCGGGCTTCCTCATAGCGCCGCTCGGCACGGTCGAGCAAGCGGCCCAGCTGTGTAAAGCGACCCGTCTTGTCGGTCGCCACCATGGGCTGCTGGCTCAGAATACGATACGGCAAGTTGGCAGTATAGGTGTCGAGTCGCAGCAGCGCCACGATAAAAAACACCGCCGCACCCAACAAAAAGCCAAAGCCGTAAAACTGCTGCGGCAAAAGCAGCGACACGGCAGTCGCCAGCCCCGCCACACCGGCAAACAGGCCCGAGGCCAGCACGGCCCCCTTGTAGTCGGTAAAGTACAGCAAGACGAGCATCACCGTATTGCCCACGGCATACAGGCCATAGCCCACGCATAGCGTGCGAAAATACCCGTGCATAAGACTGTTAAAGCCCAGCGGCAGGGCCGAGAGCACCGTGGTCTCGAGCGAGATGACCGCCGCCGTCACAAACAGCTGCTTGAGCGCGCAAAAGCGCAGTTCGCTGTTGAGCGTGGAGAGCATCTCCTCCTCGGCCACCACGATGTCGCCCACTACGCCGCCGTCGTTGAACAGGCTGTAGTAGTCGCGGTAGCGCGGATAAAAGTTGACCTCGACCGAGACCACAAAGTTGACGGTCGTGACCAGGATCGTCAAAAACGCGATGAGCGCCGGAACATCGTGGTAGGGCGCGCCATAAAACAAGCCCTTGACCTGCACGCCAATGGGGCCGGCCCAAATAATTACCAGGTGCGCAAAGAGCCCCAGGTTGGTAAACAGGCCCGTGAGCGCCAGCGGCATAAACTGATCGAGCCAGCGCAAAAAGAGCCAGGGGCTGCGGTCACTCTGCGGAAAATACCGGTACAGCAGCACCACGTCCCAGGCGAGCATGACGCCGTAGCCCAGGGCGATTGACGCCAGTAGGCCCTCGACCGGCGGCAGCCCCAGCGCCAGCGCGGCCAGGGCGCACAGGCACGCCACGCCAATGGCAGCCACAAAGCTGCACAGAATGCCACGGTAGTCCTTAATAGCGGTGAGGTAGTTCATGCCGTTCCAGTTGACGATCATAATGTTGAACAGCCACAGGCACAGCAGCCCCTGAAGCAGCGTGGCGCCCGAAAACAGCAAAAAGACGCCGTAGAGCGCCGCGCCCGTAACCAGCATGATGGCGTTGGAACCCCAAAACGAGGGCAGAATCTCATCCTCGCGCTCCGCAAACAGCATGTCCGCCAAAAAGCGCGTGACGGGCATGGAGAAAAAGCTGGTGAGCGTAAGCGACGCTAGCAGCGTATAGGTCACCATGCACACCAGCAAATCCTGGTTGGCGCGGCCCACACCCCACAAACCGCACAGCACCAAGATACCCACCTGGAGCAGCACGCCCAGCAGCATGGGGCCCGTGCACACAATGCCGGCGTAGCCGTAGGCGCGCATCGTGGCAAACAGACCCTTGCGTCTAAACAGGCGCTTGAGCTCAAAACCGATTCCGGCCACCGGCTACTCCCCCTCTCTGGGCAAATCATACGCACGCGCTGTCTCGTCGTACAGCGCGCGATAGTTGGCGAGCATCTGCTCGTGCAAAAAGTACGTGGCAACGCGACGCTGGCCGCGCTCCCCCATCTCAATGCGACGGGCACGGCTTGCGCACATGCGCTCCATGGCATCGGCCAGGCCCTTGCGATACATAGGCGGCGTCACAAATCCCGCCACGCCAAAGTCGTCGCCCGGGGCGCCTTCGAGCAGCTCACGGCAGCAGCCCACCTCGGTCGTCACGCAGGGACGACGCGCGGCAAGCGACTCCAGCACGCTGAGCGGCTGGCCCTCGGAGATGCTCGTCAAAATGGTAAAGTCCAGCTTTTCCATGTACTCGACCACGTTGACGCGGCCGGTAAAGATCAGGTCGCGCACGCCCAGGGTATCGACCAGCGCATGGCACTCGGCGCCGTACTCCTCGTCGTCCACGCCGCCCATGATATGCAGGCGCACCTTAGGGACGCGCTCGTGCAGCTCAAAGAAGGCATAGATCATGGTCTTGACGTCCTTGATGGGCGCCAGGCGCACCACCGCGCCAATGTCAACCCAGCCGTCATCGGGCTTTAAGGGAATGTCCTTAAAGCGGTCGAACTGAATGCCATTGGGGATGACCAGGCATTTATCCGCATCGCAGCCCATATCGATCTGCGTATTGCGGGCATTGTGAAACAGGCTCGTCACGCGAAAAGCACGACGGTAGATCTCCTCCGAAAGCAGGTAGAAAAAGCGAATCCAGCGGTCCTTAAACGACGGCACCACCCAGTCGGCGCGAATAATCTCTTCCTCGCGCTCGCGCGTGTAGATGCCGTGCTCGGTGAGCAGCACCGGCGCATGGTGAACGCTTGAACCCAAGCAGGCGAGCAGGCCGCCGTAGCCGGTCGAGATGGCGTGGTACACATCGGCCACCGGCACCTCGCTGCCCAGCAGGTAGAGCACGGGCAGCAGCATGGAGCGCATGGTATGGAATGCGTCGGCAAAAGGCGTGTAGGGGTACTCGGCCAGGCACACATCGCGAAAGATATCCATAAACGTGCGGCTCTGCAAAAACGAGAGCGGATGCACACGACGACGCTGGAAGATATCGAACAGCACGTCCCAATCCGGATTAGAGAGCGACACCAGGCGGCGCAGTGCCTCGCGCTCGCGGTCGTTAAAGTCCGCCTCTTCCTGCTCGCCCGAAAGACGCAGGGCGTCGTCCAGAAACACCTCGTGCACCTCGACCACGTTGCCGGGCAGCTCGTAGACAAACTTGCCGCGGTCGGCCGCATGCGCGCCGATCACCCACAGCACAAACTCGTGCTCGGGCATGGCCTGTATATAGCCATGCATCCAGGTGGACACGCCACCGTGCACATAGGGGTAGCAACCCTCGAGTACCAAGCAGATTCTCATTTGTCGCTACCCTCCTTGCGCGCAATGGTCACCGTCTTGTCCGTAGCTTTGATCAGGTATAGGTCGCCCGTCAGATGCGTAATCTCGCCACCCGTGACTGCTCCCGGCTCACCGTTATTGGCGCGGAACATGAGCCACGCCTCGTCGTGAAAATTGCCCAGGTTGAGCGTCCAGGCATCCGCATCTGTATCCACGCTCACCGTCACGGACGAAAAGCGCTGGATGGCGCCCGAGCATTCCGAGCCGGTCTGGCGACGCAGGTCGGGCGCCGACTTGGTAAGCCAGTCCAGGTAGTCGGTCAGGCCGCCCTTATAGATCTCCCAGCCTTGCCTGGCGCCGCGATCGGGATCGAGCAAGTCGTCCGGGTGCATAAAGTGCGTACTCACATAGTGCATGTTGAGCTCGGACACGGCAGCCAGGCGCATATAGGAATCGTCGACCATGCCGCCCGAGACAATGCGCGGCTGCTCCACGATGCCATCGTTCGCCACGCCAAACTCCTGCACGTACGGAAGATCCGTACCATCCTCAAAATACGTACTGGCGATGGTCTTAATGCGCGGCACGTCCTCGCCAATAATCTTGCGAGCGCGGGCCGAAAGGATATTTGACGGCGGCACGTAGACCGAACCGTGCGCGTTGGGCAGCACCTCGTCCTGAAAGGCGATAAGCTCGTTGAGCGATGCGACGAGCGTCTCCTTGTTCTTCCACGTCTTGTAGTCGTACAGCGTGCCGTAGTCGGTGTCCCAGAGCACCAGCGGCTGATGGTTGTAGCCGTGAAAGCCCAGCTCTCCGCCCATCTGCAGCAGCATGCCGCCAAAGTAGCGAAACTGCGCGGTATCGGCCTGGCGCGCGGGCTCGGTCTGGTTGACCGCGTCCTCGTAGTTTTCGATCATCACGCCGGTATAGCGAATGCCGTATTTTTGCGCGAGCTTTTGCAGATCGGGCCACCAGACCTTGGCATAAAAGTCGGCGATGGAAAGCCCGTAGTCGCGCTTGATGTAGGTGCCGTCGCCCGAGGGCACGGGGCTGGGAAAGTCGTCCAGATAGAAGACGGCACTGTTGATGACCGGATAGGCCGTGGCATCACCGAGCAAGCTAATCGCCGCGGCGTAAAAACCGCGCATGACCTTGTCGTAGATACCGATATTGCACACCACGGTGCGTCCGCTACCACAGTCATTGGACCAAATGAGCGGGGCGCCCGCATCGCCGGTCTTAGCCCACACACGCGCCGTCTCGCGCAGCGAAACCGAAAGCGACGAATCAAAGGGGTCCGAGAGCTCGTAGCGCTCTCCCCCGCCCAGCATAAAGTCCTCGCTCGGCACAATGCTTTCGGCTATTACATAGTCGTATCCGGCAGATTCAATGCCAAGCTTGGAAGCAATCACCTGCAGATAGCTCGAATTATCCGGCGGCATGGCGAGCATAAGCGAACCGCCGGCACTCACCCAACTCATAATATCGGTCAGGTGCGTACCGAGCCCATCGAGCGACGGCATGAGCAAAATCACGCGATCGAAGGACGTCAGCGAGGGAATGGCATCCGCGCCGTCCAGGGCAAGGTCCACGTCGCGGTGCGCGATCTTCATGTCGAGCAGGATCTGGTCGAACTGTTCCTTTACGTCCTCGACGCCCGTCTGATCGGAATCGGTAATGACTAGGCACGTGGGCTTTTGACCAAATATTGCCGAGGAGGCCGGCACCGCATCGTTGGCGGCAAGCATCCCCAGCTTATGCTGGCCCGCACTGTACTGCACGCCGGCACGCTCCACCAGCAGCACGGCGGCCATGGCAATAAAGACCGCCCACACCACGAGCAGTCCCATCCAGCGAAAATGGCCCGCACGGTCGCGGATATGCTGAACCACGCTCATCGGGCCTCCTCCCCGTCGCGCCAAAAAGCCAGCTCCTCGCGGTTGGCGGCGCTCAAGTACACATGCTGTTTGTCGATCGCATCGATCACGCGGTGGACCTCGTCACCGTCGCGGCGCATCACGGCCAGGCGCAGGCAAAGCATCCAAACCTCCTGCTCCTCGGGCGCGTCGAGCACGAGCTGGTCGGTCACGGCCTGCGCCTCGTCGATCTGTCCGACATCGGCCAGCGCCGTCGCATACCGAATACGCAGCTCAAAGGTGTCCTCGCGCTCGCAGCGGCGCGCAAGTAGACGTGCGTACTGTTGACGCTGAATCTGAGCCACGCGCCCCTCAGCCAAACCCGAGTCTAAATACTCACCAAGAAAATCGCAGTATTCGTTGAGGTTTTGCGCGCTCGGGTCGGTCTTATAGGCGCGCTCCAGCTGCTGCAGTTTAAGGTCGGACTCCTTGGAGATCTGCGCCACCGCCGTCGCGGCATAGTGCGCCACTTCAACGTCGTCGTTCAGCTTAGCCGCCTGCAGCTGCGCCAGGTACGCATCGGGCTCCTCGGTGAGCATGGAGAGCATGAGGCGGCGCCGGTCTGCCGGGTCGTTGACGATGAGCGCCTCCTCGAGCGGGATCACGCCCGCATCGGCTTCACGGTCGTGCACCAAGATGCTGCGATGCAGCTCGTCGTTAATGCGCAGCGACTCTAGCGTGTCGTCCTTAAGGTCCGTGCCAAACACGGCGCTACGCGTGATAAGCAGCACCACCAGCAGCGGTCCCCACAACGGCACGAGTACCATCACGGCCAGCATATGCCCGCACACCGGCAGCAGGCCCAACTTCATAAGCGTCCACAACACCAGGCAAACCAGCGCATGAATCAGCAGCAAGACGGCAGCAACGACAAGCGAGATCAAGCGGCATCCCCCTCACCGTCACCGGTGTCAGCGATGTGCTGCAGAAGCGCCACGATGTCCTCGCCGTCGACGGGCTCCACCGCAATCCGCTTCGCGCTCAGGCGCTCGCGGATAATGGGCAGGTCGCACGGCTTTGCCTGGCGCATAAGCAGGTAAAGCACGTCACCGTCGACCAGGCCCGCCGCATCGCTCTCGCGGATTGCCGATCCAATAGCGCCCACCAGCTCGCCGACAGGCTCCATGCCCGGCACCACGCGCAGGAGCAAAAAGCTGCCCATCTTGCCATCCGACAGCGCCTGCTCGGCCGCGAGCTCTTGACCAAAGGCCGCCTGCTTGAGCACGCACGTGCCATCGACGCAGCGTTTATCCTGCGCCACCGCCTCATAGTCAAAGGCACGGCCCAGCGCGCTTTCGACCAGTCCGCACAAGATGCGGAACAGGTTTTGGTAATAGAGCGTCATTTGGTTCTCGGCCGCACGACGCACAAAGATCAACACGGCGGGCGCCCCGTCGCGCTCGATCGTATATCCAAACATGGGAAGCCCCGGCGTCAGCTCGCGATTGACCCACAGGTTCGAACGACCCCCGCCGCCCAAAAGGGGTGCAAGTTGCTCAAGCGTGAGCGAGCGCGTGGCGTCTTCGGCAATCACGGGACTCGCCGCCACCAGACGTGCAAACGCCCCGCCCGAAACGTGGTAGATCGTCACCGAATTGTTTTCGAGAATCTCACCCATGAGTTCACAGCACTTGCGGTAGATATCGCGCGGGTTGAGCACGTCGAGCTCTTGCGTCACGGCAAAGATCTTGCCAAAGCTATCGTGACGCCCCACAATCTGGCGCTTGTAGGTGCGCTTGTCCTCGATAGCATCGTGATAGAGCTGCGTGAGGAACGTATTGCGATTGCGCACGAGCTCGTTTTGGTCGCGCTCCACCTTAATGGCCTCGTTGTTGCGCAGCTGCACGTAGCCGCATACGGCACCCACCACAAAGTACGCGATAAACGGCAGCCAGTTGGACGGCTCGTAAAAGAGGCCCTGGAAGGTATAGCCATACTGGGTAAAGTAGCACACAGCCAAACCCACCGATGCCAGCAGCGCCGCAGCCAGACCAAAGTCCAAGCCATACAGCGTGCCGATGAGCACGACGTAGAGCAGGCGATAATCGAGCACGTTGAGCTGGGCAGATTGCGAGAACAAATACTCCAGCACCTCGAACAGGACCCAGGCGACGCCCGTCTCCAGGCATTTAATAGGCAGCGTGTGCATCTGGATGCGGTCGATAGCGGCGCGCAAGGGGTTGACCTTCCCTGCGCGGCCAGCATCCCAGCGAGCATGAATGGTCGAAAGATCACGAAACGGGTCGTAGCGCTGAAACCAGCCATAGCGAACACGAACGATGTCGCTGACGGGCAGGTCATAGCCGGCAGAATGGCCATAGGCAACTGAGAGCCCTGGGAACAGCGCCTTGAGGGCCTCGCCCACCTCACCTGACGTGTGATGGAAGGTATCAGCAACATCGAGCGTCTCAAAGGAGGCGTCCCAGCTGTCAAAGATGCGATGCACCAGCACCGCGAGCTCCTCGGCGCACAGCAGCGGAAACGGCGCGTCCTCCGCGCCCTGCAAAGCGACCGATCCGGTTGAGCACGCGTCGAACAGCGGCATCAAAAACGGATCATCCAGCGCGGCAGACGCGGTATACAGGAACGGCACGCGCAGGATCTTGGTTTGAACGCCCTCGCGAGCAGCGTAGTAGCGGCACAGGTCGTTGGCTGCGCGCGCGATAATGCCCTTGCCCGTTCGTCCCGTGGCATCGGCGGCACCCGCGGGCCCCGCCACATACAGCAGCTGGACCCGGCGACCCGCGCACGCACGAAAGACCGAGCGCAGCAGCTCGATATCGCCCACGATATCGGTATGCGGGGTAAGGTAATTGGATAGGTAGACCACGCGGTCGAACTCGTAGGCCTGCTCCAAGTGCTGGAGGAGCTCATTCCACGAGGCATGGGGCGATGACTCGTCGCGGCGCGCTTCCGCGGCAGCGACGACCTTAACATGGTCCCCGGGGAACGCCTTGGCACAAAAGTCATCGTCAACATATGCGGTGTTGCCAACAACCAGCACCTCCATGGCGCACCCCTCCCCTTAATTCCACATTTACCATAGTCAAACACGCGTATTGTACGCCGTCAACGCGAGCCGGGACGCCTTTAAGGCAGTTTTAAGAACATCTTCAGAGGATGTGGGGGCGACGAGGGTGCTGAATGAGCGCCCATTCCGGAAGTACGCGGCAAATTCTTGACATGCCGGCTACGCCGGATAGAGACAACGCATCTATCTGCGGTTTCGTTTCATGAAAAGGGCGGTTCGCTCGAGAGTTCCGATTTTCCCCGCACATCCGAAATGATGACTCCGCATCGAGTGATCTAGCAACAAAGGCGGCATGCGCGACAACATCCAGTTGTCGCGGAAACGTCAAAGGGCCGTTGCCGGAAACCCGGACAACGACCCTCCTTTGTCTCCGCCTCACGTAGAGTCCGCGGCGACTGCATCACTTAAAACAACTTACCGTAACTTCCAGCGACCACGACTGCGCGCCATCGGCTCTTCACCCGCATTCACGGTAAACCTCGATAGAAAACCCGGGATTCTCGGAGATGCGCCCTCTATTCTGCAAACTGATACCTAACCTTGAGGCTATTCAACTGTCTATATGGCAGATACCCATCTTTTTGCAAACGACCCACTACAATTCCCGGGGCAATTCCTATCTCATTGGCAAAAGACGCAACGGAACTACGTGTCTTGCTTCCATCAACGAGCTGAGCATATGCCTCTGGAGGAATCAAGGTATCACGCGCGAAAGCATCCGCCGCGCGCTCCTCCTCTTCGGTAGTCCCAGCGGTCCGTCCAATGTGCCCATTAATAACATGCGCCAATTCATGGAAGAGACTGAACCAGAATTTGTCGGCATCGGCCCCTCGCAGCGTAAGCGCGAGCACAATCTTTGATCCGTCATAGAACGTCGCACCATTGAGAAACGTGCGCTCAAGATGGGGCAAAAAGACCGTTGCAATCCCACATTCAGCCAACATAGACACAAGGGCTGGCTGAAAATCTGCAGGATCCATAGACGTAAGCTCTCTGAGCTTGGGAATATACTCCTCAAGCTTACCAACATTGATCTTACCGGTCGTTATCCCTCGCGCATCGATCTTGGCCTTCTGGGCCCAAGCCAAAAGTGCATATTCGGATTCAGCGGTTTCCTTCTGGCGACGATAAGCGATTCCCGGAGCAAGTCGGTCTTCATTCAGCAGCGTAAGCCTAACAACCTCAAAGAATTTTCTAAGCTCGACCACTTTAACAGCCACGGAGCGCGTCGGCTCGACCCATCCCAGTTTGGCCATTTGTGCATAAGGAAACTTCCTGGCTATCTGCTTATCCTCTTCGATAGAATTTTCGTCCTCGACCCGCAGCAACTTCTCACGATAACGCGCCTCAAGATTCATCCAAAATGCCGAGGGAACGCCCAGCACCATCTCGAGCCTATGTGCAGTATTTGGAGTGAGCTCAACTTGTCCATTTATAAGCTGGCTTATGAACTTCTCAGAGTAATCCATGCGCCTAGCAAACTCGCGCTGGCTCATACCGCGATACTCAAGCTGCTCCTTTATAGTAGCCCCTGGTGGCGTTGCGATATAAGTCTTGCTCCTTGCCATGACCTCTCACCTCTTAAGCAATCTCCTATTTCAAATCTCATGTTAGTGGTAGTCAACGATTTCTTGAATTTCCGCTATCTGAATCTCATCCCTAATGACTTCAAATACCAATCGCAGAGGATGTACCAAGTCCATTGCAAATTGCCCTTTACGGTCACCAACAAGTGGATGACATCGCCCGATCCCAAACTGGACGAGCATCTCAACGGAATCAGCGGCATGAATCTCATCTACACGTTGTTGGATAAGCCCCACAGTACGCTTATCGTATTTTTTGGCAGCAACAGAAGCGTTTGTGCAGATCTTTTCGATTTGACGGTTCTTATAGTTGACCTGCATAACCACCTCCTACCAAAGTTTTACCTCTGCGGTAAAAATAATATAGCAGCTAAGTAGGACAAGAACAATATCGGCAGCAAAAGCAAACATGCGCTTAAAGATTGACCACAGCATGCGTTCTGGCAATAATGACGGCATCCACAGCAGCATTCAGCGGTCACTACAAATAAAGTCGGAGAGTATCCTTCGCAAGAAACACCCCCTCCCCAACATTCCCCAAAAAGTTCGCTGATGTAGACTGGGGTTCTCGTAAAATAATCCCCAACAAAATATGTGCGGAGTGCTGGCCTGGAGCTGCCTTAGAACCCTATTGGCTGCTCACCGAGAGGCTCCGCTATGAAACGACCCCTTTACTACCTGTTCTGCGCGATCGCGTGCACGTCCATGGTCAGCGCGACGATGCCCATGGTAGCCATTGCGGAAGCCATCCAGCCTCCGGCAACAGCCGAACAGCAAGCGCATGCCGACACCACGAGCAGCGGCACAGGCAAGGCTGAAGACGGCACCAACACAATCGCGACAGCAGACACCGTAGAGGACGGCACCGCAACATCCACCGGCACCAGCGCAGCCAACACGGAAAGCGCTGACGGCACCACCGCCCCATCCCTCCGAACCCAGACCAACCCCACGCCCGAAGCAATCTACACCACGTCACAAACCGGCTACGCCCACTCCGCCACGGCAACCCAAAACGGCATCACCTTCACCGTCTCGTGGAACGACGCCTCCGCGGGCACCGCGACGACCTTCCACGTAACCCAAACCAACGGCTCGTCCCAGGCCAAGGCGCGCATGGACGTGCCCACATACTGCGACGGCGGCAGCCAGGAAAGCGTCTGCGACCCGTCGCGCCAGGCACGGTCCAACTACTACAGCCTGGGCAACACGGGCCACGACTTTACCTTTGAATTCACGGCATCGGGCACGTACCGCATCTACTTCTACTTTATGGACAACGACAGAAACGACCCCCAAAACGACAAGGGGATCTACTACCTGCGCACAACGGCAGAGGTGACCGTAAACGACGCCGCCCGCCCAAGCGTCACGCAAATCGTCAACAACGCCGTGGACCTGTGCAGGCAAGAGACAAACGGCTCGGAATACGACATGGCGCTGTGGCTCCACGACTGGACGCTCGACCAGCTGGAGTACGACCACAGCCTCAACTGGTGCTCGGCCGAGAGCGGCCTCACGCGCCACCAGGGCACCTGCGAGAGCTACCAGCGCATCTACTCCAAGCTCCTTAACGCAGCGGGCATCGCCAACGGCCGCATCACAGGCAACGGCCACACCTGGAACGCCGTAAAGATCGACGGCAAATGGTGCCAGATGGACCTAACCTGGGACGACACCAGCGACAACTGGTACGGAGACTTGGACCAGCGCCATCTGTACTTTGGCCTGACCGACGAGCTCATGGCAATCGCCCACTCCGACCACGCGGCAAACTACCAAAAGGACGACTACGCCTACCGCTCAACCGACCTTTCCAACAATTACTTTGTGCGAAACGGCAAGGCCGATGAATGGGCCGAGAAGTATGCCGACCGCATTCAGCAGCACCTAGATGCCAAGGAAAAGAGCTTTTCCATTGATGCCGACAACCAGTCCTTCCCGCCGAGCATCTTGGGGATTCAAAATGGGATCGTTGCCCATGCGATGAGCCAGAGAGAATGGAAGACCGATGGATACAAGGCCAACCTGACGGCCACGTCAAAGGTCGAGATGACGTCGAGTAAAAGCTGGACAGCGAAGTATATGTTCAAAGCGAAACACGCCGAGTCGGTCGAGCCATCGCAAACAAACTATTCAAATACTCCCGAAGGCTATGCGCGGATGCTATATGCAGAGTGCTTTAACACGCCAGAGCCAACAACGCATCAAATAAGTTACTGGACAGGCGTACTCAAGCAGAAGGATGGGCCGCAAAGAGCAGTAATGGAGTTCTTTACCAGCAGCGTTATAAAACAAAAGAATGCAGTGGAAATTACTCGTTTACTATATCGAGTAGTCGCCGGAATCAATAACCCTACAGAAGCGCAGCTTGCATACTGGACGCAACACATCAAAGCCAATGGGGTTAACGGAGCGATTGCCGAGTTTAGCAACAGCAAGTTCTTTATATCTCAATGCATGAACTATGGGCTATGCAACAAAAACAGCCAAGGTTCGCAATCACCCTCTGTCTATGCCTGGCTACTCTACGAAAAGTGTCTCGATACTCCCGCTCCAGGACAATGGAGAATTGATTATTGGGCAAACGTGCTAGCCAATAACGGTGGATCGGAAAAGGCAATCAAGGAGTTCTTTACCTCAAGCAAATTTAGGGCAAAGAAACCAGAAGCGCAGGCGAGGCTCCTTTACAACATTGTCGCAGGCGTTTCCAATCCAACGGAATTCCAAATCGCCTATTGGACAAATGTCATCAACTCAAATGGACTCATTTGCGCGATAGGTAGTGTCCCGAATGTTGGTGTAGAGCTCGGTTTTCGAGGGTAGCCGCAGGCTGCCCGAGGAGCCGAGAATCACCTAGAATGCCGTCATTCTAGCGCATGCTACGCCGCC
>NZ_JBQHST010000009.1:0-64072 GCF_052066095.1 Collinsella sp. HCP28S3_B9 | reverse complement strand
CACGAGGAGGCGCCAGGTTAAACTGAAGGGACTGACCCCGGAGGAGTTCCGGAGACAGTCCCTTGCGGCGTAGTTCTTATTTAAGCCGTCCAAGTTTTGGGGTGCAGTTCAATTTGGGACGGGGCTTTTTTAGCTACCCTTCAGCTGGCAGCGAATCACCCGGGGCCGGAATAAAACTCAACCGATTTGTAGGGTTAGCTAAAATAGCCCCGTCCCAAATTAGCTACCCAACCCATACCTGACGCGGTCGCAACACAGACCTCGTCCAAAATGAGCTATTTTTTGACTTTGACCTTTTGTATGGTGCAGTGTCCAATGCCCGTAAGACGGACGATCTGTTTAATCGAAAAGCCCTCGCTCTTCAAAGTACGAATGCAGGCATCGCGCGCCCCCTTTGGCAAAGCCTTAAGGTGATGAGGCTCGTACGGCTTAAGAAGCGCCTGCGCAAACTCCAGCGCATCTGTGTCGCTCACATGAGCGCCGTCACGGAAGCAATAGCGATTGGGCTCACCCGAGGTGCTGAAGGCAAAAAATCTCTGAGAGTCACCGAGCAACCCGAGAACGCAATCCGTTTTGCAGATACCCGAATATCCCATATACTCGCGAAAGCTGCTCCATCGATACAGCGAAGCGGTCCCAATCCTCGCCTTCGCGGGATTGTCGTGAATGTATCTCACGCAGTTGAGCAGCTGATCATCATCGAGGATCGGCACACTCTTAAATCGATCCTGGAAAACAGGCCCCTTCCTGCCTGTCTTTGAGTTGAAATACATGGCATACGCCGTCGTAATCGAATGCATGCAATCGCTCAGATGAACATGCTCGTCGTCAAGCAGAAGATGAATATGGTTATCCATAAGGCACCACGCGATGACATCCACTTTAAACTTCTGGCATTTCGAAGCAATCAGCCGAATCAGATAGAGTCGATCTTCGTCATCCTCAAATATGAGTTGGTCGGCACATCCCTTTTGGACGACATGGTAAAAACCATATACAGAGATTTCTCGCGCAGTCCGAGTCATACGCATCCCCTCCTCTACAGATGACAATTACGTTACCCGAGCCAGAGTAGAAAAAAACGTACTGGGAGCTATAAATCGCGATGTTCGGCGAACGGTAGGTAGTAGCTAAAAAAGCCCCGTCCCAAATTAGCTACTTTTGGGCAAAAAGAAAGCCGGGCGGCCGCGGAAAAACGCGACTGCCCGGCGAAATACTTGAGGGTAGCTAAAAAAGCCCCGTCCCAAATGAGCTACTAGAGGAGGTCCAGGGAGAGTTGGGGAGCATCGCCCCAGAGCTTTTCGAGGCGGTAGAACTCACGTGCCTCGGGAGTGAAGACGTGGACGACAACCGAACCGTAGTCCATGAGCATCCAGGTCTTCTGCTCGCGGCCCTCAATGGAAAACGGGTGCTCGCCGCAAGCCTCGGCGACCTTCTCCTCAATCTCGTCGACGATGGAATCAACCTGGCGGTTGTTGGTGCCGGTAGCAAGGACAAAGTAGTCGCAAACATCGGAAAGCTCAGTCAGGTCGAGCACCTGAACGTCCTCGCCTTTCTTGTCGTAGGCGGCCTGCGCGGCAGCGCGGGCGACATCCTCGGCGGCGACACCGCTGGCGGAGAGCGTCGCGGCAGTGCGGTCGGACGTGGCCACGAAACTCTTGTGCTCCTCACCTTCAAGAATCTGCTCGTCAGTCATGGTCTCATCGGCCATGGAATACCTCTTTCTAGACAGCCCGAACTAGCGCAGCTGGGCGTAATGGTTGTAAATCGTAATAGCCGTGGGATAAAGATAGCGCCCGGACTGGATCACATAGACCAGACCCTGCGCAAAACAGAAGAAGAACAACTCGTCGAGCGAGGACTTCCCCACCATCTTGCGCAGCGCATGGGCATAATCGCCGTGGCGGTTGGGTTCGATGGCATCGGCCACAAAGACCACCATATCGAGTGGCGACATGTCGCAAGCGCCCACGGTGTGACGGTCGACAGCCTGAAAGACCGCCGGCGACAGCTCGGGAAAAAGCTGCGGAAGCTCATAGGCGGCAACCGGGCCATGCAAAAGCGGCGTCGCGGCAGACGGAGAGCCGGCAATCTTAATGCCATAATGCAGAGCGCGCGTGACCAGCTCGTCGTCGGAGAGCACTTTGTCCCAGTCATGGATCAGGCCGGCGGCAGCGGCATCAAAGCGGTCGACGCCGTATACCTCGGCTAGGTGCAGCGCCGTCTCGGCAACCCCGAGCGAATGCACGTAGCGCTTACGCTTATCCTTCATGCGCACATCGAGCAACTCGTGGATACACGTCAAGAGCGCGCGCTCGTCGCCCTCAAACTGATCTTCTACCGACAACGTTTCCCCCCGTCAATCAAAATCGTCTTGCCCAAGATCGGCATACAGGCCGCGTTTACGGATATAGCCGAGCACGGACTCGCTCGTAAGATAGCGCACGCTCATGCCGCGGGCAACCCGCTTGCGGATGTTGGTCGAGCTAATCGCCAGCGCCGGAATCTGAATATAGCGCACATCGAATGGCAGCCCCGATTCCTTAATCCTCGTCCGGGCCGTATCGATGTCAAAGCCGGGACGTGTCGCAGCGATAAAGGTTGCCAGTTCGGCAATCTCATCAGCATTGTGCCAGGTCACAATATCGATAATCGCATCGGCACCCGTAATAAAGTAAAGCTTCACCTGTGGCGGGTAAAACTCGCGAAGGGCACGCAGCGTATCGGCTGTATAGGTGACACCGGCACGATCGATCTCGAAGCGGCTTGCCAAAAAGGCCGGGTTCGCGGCAGTCGCGAGGACCGTCATGGCATAACGGTCCTCGGCAGGCGTCACCGGTTTGTCGAGCTTAAAGGCAGGAGAGCCGGCCGGCATAAAAAGCACAGCGTCCAAGTCGAGCGACTCGCGAGCCTGCTCGGCAGTCACCAAGTGCCCGTAATGAATCGGGTCAAAGGTGCCGCCCATAATGCCAAGCCGAAACTCGTGCCCATCCTTGATAGGCAGCTCAGGCAATCCGATTCCACCGCGCAGCGACATGGCTTACTCGCCCTCCGGGGTCTCAATAACGTCGACATCGGTAGCGCCTTCGGAGCCCTCGGTGACATGAGCCACGTCCGCATCCTCGGCCGCTACGTCAATAACCTCAACGCCAGCATCCTCGAGCTCGTCCTCGAACTCCAAGAAGTCCTCGGCGCCCTCAAAGTCAAAGGCGCGCTGGCAAATGCGAACCTCGTCGCCCGCACGGCAGCCGGCCTTCTCGAGCGCGTCGTCGACACCCATGCGCGCAAACTTATGCTGCAGGTAGATGACAGCTTCCTCGTTTTCCCAGTCGGTTTGGATAACCATGCGCTCGATCGCGCGACCAACCACGCGGAAAGCACCCGGCTCTTCCTCAACAATGCGGAAGCGCTTCTCGCGCTGCAGACGGCGACGCTCCCACTCCTCATCGCGCAAATCGACCGGCTCATCGGAAACCGCAAGCTCCGCGCGGAGCTTAGCCACCTGCTCGCCCACGGCAAGCATCAGCGTGTTGAGGCCGGCACCCGTAACGGCGGAAACGGCAAAAAACATGTGGCCGTCGTCGAGCGCCGCACGCTTAAGGTCGGCAATCTTGTCGGCCGTACCCGGCGCATCGCACTTGTTGGCGACAACGATCTGCGGGCGCTCCGAGAGCTCGGCACCATACTGCTCGAGCTCACGATTAATGATGCGATAGTCCTCAACCGGATCGCGATCCTCAAAACCGCCCGTCATATCAACGACATGCATGATCAAAGCAGTGCGCTCAATATGGCGCAGGAACTGGTGACCCAGGCCCTTGCCTTCACTCGCACCCTCGATGAGACCGGGGACGTCGGCAACGACGTAAGAATATTCGCCGGCACGCACCATGCCCAGATTGGGCACGAGCGTGGTAAACGGGTAGTCGGCGATCTTAGGACGGGCGGCGCTCATACGCGCGATGAGCGAGGACTTGCCCACCGAGGGAAAGCCCACGAGCGCGGCATCGGCCATAAGTTTCATCTCGAGCTCGATCCAGTGCTCCTCGGCAGGCTCACCCAGCTGGGCAAACGCGGGCGCGCGGCGCACCGACGTCACAAAGTGGGTGTTGCCCAGACCGCCAGCCCCACCGGGTGCCACGACAACGCGCTCGCCATCGTGCACCAGGTCGGCAATCTCGTACATCGGGGTCTGCGTCTCGGGATCGAGCTCACGGACTACGGTGCCCATGGGAACTTTCAAAATCAGGTCCTCGCCGCTCTTGCCATTGCGACGGGCGCCCTGGCCGTGCGTGCCGCGCTCGGCACGGAAGTGATGCTTAAAGCGGTAATCGATCAGCGAAGACAGCTGAGCATCGGCCTGGATGACGACATTGCCGCCACGGCCGCCGTCGCCGCCATCGGGGCCGCCCTTGGGAACAAATGCCTCGCGCCTAAACGACATGCATCCGGCTCCGCCGTCGCCGCCGCAAACGTTTATGCGGCTGATATCGGTGAACTGTGACAACAGAATCGCCTCCTACAAAAAAAGAGGGAGACCCTTGAATCCTAAAACTCAAGTGCCTCCCACATATGTGCTCTATGAAGGGTGAATTACGCGTTCGCGAGCGGGCGTACGCTGACCCTGTGCTTGATACCCTTGTGGAACTCAACGGTACCGTCGACCAGCGCGAACAGCGTGTCGTCCTTGCCACGGCCAACGTTCGCACCCGGGTGGATGTGCGTGCCATGCTGACGGACGAGAATCGTGCCCGTGGTTACCGTCTGGCCGGCGAAGCGCTTCGTGCCTAGGCGCTGACCGCGGGAGTCACGGCCATTACGGGAGGAACCGAGTCCTTTTTTGTGTGCCATTGTGTATACCTACTCTTTCGTTACGAGTGTAATCTACTCGGCGACGGGAGCCTCGGCAACAGCCTCAGCCTCTGCCTTGACAGCCTTCTTGGCGCGGGAGGTAGCCTGAACCTTCACGATCTTCAGCTTGGTGAGCTGCTGACGGTGACCCTTCAGACGACGATAGCGCTTACGCTTGTGGAACTTGAAGACCAGCTGCTTCTCGCCCTTGAACTGCTCAACGATCTGAGCGGTAACCTTGGCCTTGGCCAGCTTGTCGGGATCGGTGACGATCTTCTTACCATCGTTGAGGAAGATGACCGGCAGGGTGACCTTGTCGCCCTCATTGCCCTCGATCTTCTCGACGGTGATGACATCGTCGGTGGCGACCTTGTACTGCTTGCCGCCCGTGTTAACGATTGCGTACATGTTTACTTGCCCTTCATGCATCAGTTAGTGCAACAGCCGAATATAGTAGCAGGCGATAATACCCCCGTCAACGAGTATGTGGAGCAAATCCACAAGTTCGCACAGGTATGGGGCTGACGAGTCGGCCCTCGTCGTCTTCGCATGCTTGATTCTGACGCTCGACATCGTAGGAGCAGATGGTCACGAGGTCTTGCATACCGGTGGAAACAATAGGTGCATCGACGCCCGGGGTCAAGCCCTGCAACAAAACATCAGCAGCAGAAAGCAAAATCTCCGGACGCATGGAGCCCTCGTTGTCGGCATGGGTGTCGAGTATGAGCACCAGATGGTCCGGGCGCTCCCCCGCCTTAAGCTCGTAGCCCACGAGCGTATGGTCCAAGTCCAGGCGCTTGCTCTTTTTGCCGCGCGCATAATCGATGCCGTGGGCCGCACGCAACGTGTCAATCGCGGTGTGCACCTCATCGGCGCTCACGGGTGACTCAGGGTCCAGATGCAGGTCAATGCGGTACGACAGGCGCGTGAGCTGCGCCGTCAGCGCCGGCGTGCGCACGTCGATGTAGGCGGCCTCGATGGGCGCCAAATCGGCCGGAGATGCCGCGGCCAGGCGCCCAAAGGCCTCGTCGAGCGCGACGAACTCGGTCATAAACAGGTCATACCACTCGCAGGTCGACGACGTGCCCACGGGCAGCGCCGACGAAAAGCCCACGCGCATATGCGGCGAGAAACCCTGCGTCACGGCATAGGGCAGCCCCGCGCGACGCACAATGCGTTCAATGGTATGAATCAGTTCCAGGTGGCCCAGGTACTTAAGGCGGTCGCGCTTGCCGTAGCGAACGCGAAGCCTAAAGAGCGTGGGGCTGTCGGTCAAGCGCTCACTCATGCGCGATCACCCACCAATACGTTCTTGGCGTGGAGCGTGGGGCAGATTCCGCAGCCGGTGCACGACGTGCGGGTGCAGTCGGGCGTCGTGACGCCCTCCAGCGAGCGGCGGTATTCGCGCTCGAGGAAGCCACGCGAGCAGCCGGGGCTCACGTGCTCCCAGGGCAGGTGCCAGTCCAGCTCGTAGGGCAGGTGCACGAGCTCGTTGAGGTCGATGCCGTTTTTGGCCGCGGCTGACTTCCAGTTATCGAGCGAGAAATGCTCCACCCAGGCGTCAAAACGCGAACCGGCACGCCAGGCATCGATGATGACCGGCGTCATGTCGCGGCCTGCACGAGACAGCGCCGCCTCGATAAGCGAGGTCTCGGCATCGTGGTAGTGCACGCGGACCGCACGGTTGCGAACACTCGTAATGAGGAGCTTCTGACGGCGTTTGACGTCGTCGTAATCGAGCTGCGGGCACCATTGGAAAGGCGTGGCGGCCTTGGGGATAAACACCGACACCGAGATGGACACCGAGATGGAGCCGCGGCGCGCCTTGGGTACCACGGAGCGGCCGAGCTCGAGCACATGGTCGGCCAGGTTGGCGATGGCCACGATATCCTCATCGCGCTCGCCGGGAAGACCCATCATAAAGTAGAGCTTCATGCGGTTCCAGCCGGCCTCGAAGGCCGCCTTGGCCGCGCGGTCCACGTCCTCCTCGGTCACGTTCTTGTTGATGATGTCGCGCATACGCTGACTGCCGGCCTCGGGGGCAAACGTCAGGCCGCCCTTCTTTTCGCCGGCGACCGACTCGGCCATATCCACGCCAAACGAATCCAGGCGCTGCGAGGGAATGGACACGCGAATGCCCGTATCTTCCAGGCGGCGGTTAAGGCGACCGAGCACGTCGCGGATGCAGGAGTGGTCGGTGGTCGAAAGCGAGGTAAGCGACACCTCGTCATAGCCGGTCTTTTCCAGGCCCTGGATCACCGAGGACACGATCTGGTCTGCCGAGCGCTCGCGCACCGGGCGATACGTCATGCCGGCCTGGCAAAAACGGCAACCGCGAGCGCAGCCGCGCAGGATCTCGATAGACAGGCGATCGTGAACGAGCTGCGCATAGGGCACGCACGACTGCGACAACGGATTGGTAGCGCCAAAGTCCTCGACGACGCGCTTGTAGACCACCGGCGGGACGTCCTTACCCTCACGCGGCACGGTGTAGCCGTGCGGTGAGCAGGGTTCGTCATAGCGCACCTCGTACAGCGACGGCACATAGGTGCCACCGACCGTCGCGAGCCGCTCGACAATCTGAGCGCGCGGGACGCCCTCGTCACGCAGGCGGCGATGCAGGTGGCAGATCTCGAGCAGCGACTCCTCACCCTCGCCAATCAGGATGGCATCGAAGAAGGCCGCATACGGCTCGGGGTTATAAACCGAAGGTCCGCCGGCGACGACGATGGGATCGTCCTCGGTGCGGTCAGCAGCCAGCAGCGGAATGCCGGCGAGGTCGAGCGCCTCGAGAAAGTTTGTCACGGCCATCTCGTGCGGCACATGCATACCGACGATATCAAACGAGGCCACGGGCGCTGCGCCCTCGAGCGACAGCAGCGGGATACCGGCCTCGCGCATGGCATCGCCCATATCGGGCCACGGCACATAACCGCGCTCACAGGAGATGCCCTCGGCCTGGTTAAGGATGTTGTACAGGATGGCGATACCCTGGTTGGGCAGGCCGACCTCGTACACGTCCGGGTAAATCATGCAGCAACGATAGTCGGCATCGGCCTTGGAGAGCGTACCCCACTCGTGGTCGATATAGCGACTCGGCTTTTCGACCTTCGCGAGCAGCGGCTCGATCAAATGAAAACAGTCTTGGTATGGAACGCGCAAAAGAAACCCCTAAGCAGCGAGATCGGATGCATCCTCAAAAGGATTCATGGGACGGGTAGCGCCGGCAACCGTGGTCACCAGGTCGCGGACGCGCGAGAACGTGGCGGCAACCACCTCGTTGGCACGGCTGTAGTCGATATCGCGCTCGTAGAGAGACACGAGCGCACGACCCATGCCATAGGTGCCGACGGCGGCGGAGAGTGCCTTAACGGCAAACCCAATATGCGGCGTCTGCTTTACCAGGGCGCGAGTGACGGCGCGCATTACCAAGCCGCCGGCAAGCACGCCCGCGACCTCGTAGCCGCGCTCGGGCTTAATGCCGCGTCCAAAGATGGCCGCAAGCTCAAAGAGCATGCCAACCTGCGCCAGCGCCATAACGGGATAATCGGCCCCCGGCAAAAACACCAGCGCGCCCGTCGCCATATTGGTAAGCGCGCACGAGGTGATGATGCGGTTGGCGGCGGCGATGCGCATAAAGGCAAAGTTCGCCGCAAAGGCCGTCTCCTTTTCCGTACGGTCCAGGATCCAGCGGGCGAGTGTCTCGAGCAGATACGTCTTATCGGTGGCCGCTACCACGCCGAGCATGGGCGTGGACTCCTGGATAAAAGGCACCTCGACAGCGGACTCGGCCAGCACGCACACGGGCGCGCCGGCAATGACGAGCTCCTGTACAGCACTCTCAAGGCGCTCAGATCCGCACGAAAGCACCAGCACCACGTCGGTATCGGTCTTGGGGACGATACGCTCCTCCCCCAGACGCTCAACGCGGACAATACCCGAGGTCGTCTGCGGCACAAAGGCATCGCGCACCGTCTCGACCAAAAAACGCGAGGCAGTCGAATCCAGGTAGACCGAAACGCGCACCGGCGTATCGGAATCCCTCTTGGTGGTCGCGCCCATTTTAAAAGCGCGAGTCAGCTTTTCCACGGGAATCTTCATGGCAAACCCCTCCAGCGGTTACGCGGCGCCCGAACGATGCCGCCATATGGATTGTACGATACCCACCGTCAACAACTGGATCATCATCGAGGACGAACCAAAGCTAATGAACGGCAGCGGAATACCGGTAATCGGCATCATGCCAATGCACATGCCGATGTTCTCGAACGTCTGAAATGCCCACATGCCGACAATACCCACGCATGACAAGCGTAGAAACAGAGACTCGCACTTAAAGGCGACGCGGATCGTCGAGAAGATGAGCAGTACGTACAGGCACAGCAACAAAAAGGAACCGCAGAAGCCGAACGTCTCTGACAAAAAGGCGAAGACGAAGTCGGTATGGAACTCGGGCAGGAAGCCGCCGGCCGACTGCGTCGCATGCCCCAGGCCCTTACCAAAGAAACCGCCCGAGCCGACCGCGATCAACGACTGCTGCAGGTTGTACGCATCGTCCGAATCGGCGTTGTCGGGGTCGATAAAGACCGTCAGACGATTCATCTGGTACTGCTTAATGAGCACATCATGACCGAGCAGCGAATCGAAGACCGAATCGAGCGCCAGGACGAGCGCCACCAAACCCACGAGCAGAGCCAAAGTCGACAGCACCCATTCGCGGCGCGCACCGCTCATGCAGATGACGATGGCGCCCGACACCAGCACGACCAGACCCGAGCCCAAATCGCCCATGGCGACGACGGCCAAAAACGGAACGGACAGCATGCCGCAGAGCTTAATGTAGTCGCGAGCGGTATCGATGCGCCCGTTGTACTGCGAGCCAAGCGTGGCCATAAAGAAGATGGTGATGAGCTTGGCAAGCTCAACGGGCTGGAATGTTAAACCGATACCGGGAATCTTGATCCAACCCGTCATTCCCAAGCCGCCCGTGTAGGACAGGCCCGGAATCTTAGGCGAGAAGATCACGATGAGATCGATGACGAGCAGGGCCGTCGAAAAGTTGGAAATGCCGCGCAGGTCGGTGCGCCAGACGAGCACCGCCAGCACCGCGCCAATACCGATACCCAGCAGGTGACGCGAGAACGAGGCATCGGCTTTAAACTGCGAGGCGGACCAGATAATAATGGCGCCATAGGTGACGAGCGCCACAGTCGCCAACAGCACGCCGACGTGCACCTTTTGGCGAAACGTTCCGCGCGATGCGGAAATCTGCTTGTTGACGCGGTCCAGGCTGCTGCGAGAGCCGGTTTTGGTTGAGCGGAACAGGTCCGCCGGCGAAAAGTCCATCGCAACCTCCTATCGAACCGAGGAATCGCCCGTGGCCGTCGACGTGTCGGGCTCGTCATAAATCGCACCGAGGACATCGCGCACAACGTGCAGCGCGGTATCGGAGCCGCCACCGCCCTGTTCCAAGACAGTGGCGATCACGTACTTGGGGTCATCGGCCGGCGCGTAGGCGCAAAACCACGCGTAATCGTCCTCGCCGCTCTTCTCGCCCGTGCCGGACTTGCCGTAGACCGTAGGGGTCAGGGAGTTAAAGTGCGCGGCGGTCGAAGTCGACGCCGAGTAAATCACATCGTGCATGCCGTTGCGGACCAGCGCAAGATCGGCATCGTTGTTAATTTGGGCCTCAAGGCGCTTCTTTTTGCCCTTGCCGTTGTACTTGTAGGCATCGCCGTCGCCATCACGCGAGACAGCAGACAAGAACACATGCGGCACATACTGTTTGCCGCCGTTGGCAATACCCATGTAGGCGCAGGCCATCTGCAGCGGTGTCACCAGAATGTCGCCCTGGCCGATGGCGATGTTGGTCATATCGCCGGCATTCCACTTGCGGTCCTCGGCCGAGGCGTCGGTAAAGTACGACTCTTTCCACTCGGCATCGGGAATGCGGCCCGCACCCTCACTCGGCAGGTCGATGCCGCAGGTCTTGCCCAGGCCCCAACGGCGAAAGACCTCTTGCAGGCCTTCGGGATGCTGGTCGTTGTAGAAAAAGGCCTTGCCCATATCGTAGAACACGGGGTCGCAGGAGTTGGCGATACCGGACTGCAGCGTCATCGTGCCGTGGCCGGAGTGCAGCCAGCAGTACTTTCCCCAAGATTTGCCCAAGCCGGTCCAATATCCCGTGCAGTTGGTCGTTTGACTCGAAGTGTACGTGCCAAATTCGAGGCCAGCCAGCGCCGAGAGGGGTTTGATGGTCGAGGCGGACATGTACTGGCCGCTAATGGCGCGGTTGAGCAGCGGATGCGAGCCCTCGTCATCGTTAAGCTCGGTCCACACGTCATTGGAGACGCCGCCGATAAAGACAGAAGGATCAAACTTGGGTTCGCTTGCCATGCCCAAGATCTCGCCGTTGTTGGGGTCAAGGCACACCACGGCTCCGTTGCCGGCATTGCTATGGCCCGTAGTCTTGGCAAGCTCAATGGCATTCGCCAGAGCCGTCTCGCAGGCCTGTTGAATCTTAAGATCGAGCGTAAGCTTAATGTCAGAACCGGCCTTGGCGGGAACGGCGCCGGCTTGACCGGTAACGTTACCCGAGGCGTCAACTTTCACGGTCTGCTCACCGCGAATGCCCTGCAGTAGGTTTTCGTAGTAAATCTCTACGCCCGCCTGGCCCACAATATCGCCCGATTGATACGAGATCTGGCCAGCCGCGCTTTCGTTGCCGTCCGACGACTTCTTGTTCTGCGCCTCGAGCTGCTCGGAGGTAATGGTGCCGGTATAGCCCAAAATATGGCAGGCGGTCTCGCCATACGGGTACTGGCGCTCGGTGCGCTCGGCGATCTTCACGCCGGGAAACTCACCGGCGTGCTCCTGAATGTAGGCGACGGTAGAGCGGCGCACGTCAGTCGCGATCGTATGCAGGCTCTGCGCGCCCTCGGAATTGTCCTGGATGTTGCGCAGCACCGCGACATACGGCATGCCGAGCACGTTGGCAAGATGACGCACCAGCACCTTGTCGTCGGCAAGATCGCGATAGGCGACGACGGCGAGCGAGGGGCGGTTTTGCACCAGTGCGACGCCGTTGCGGTCCAAGATGCGGCCACGGACGGCCGGCGTGGTAACGGTACGGGTCTGATTGCTCTTGGCCTGCTTGTCGTAGTAGTCCGACGAGACCATCTGCATGCCCCACAGCTTAACGGCAAGCGCGGCAAACATGGCACCCACGCCCGTGGTGAGGATGGAGAAGCGGCCCTTGAAGGCCGTGGCGGCCGTATTGCCCTCGCCCTCGGTGGCGCGCGGTGCCGTTCCGTGCTGTGTGTCGTAGGTAAAGCGGGAGTCGCCGCGGCGCATGATGACCAGCGCGACCACAATGGCCACGACCAGCGCGATACCGGCGACAACAACCGTCAACTGGGAAGACATCTTGAGGCCTCCCCTATTTGAGCTTACGGGTCTTGGGCTTAAAGCGCATGCCCGTCTGACGCCCACCGCGCGCGGAGAACCCATAGCCAGACTGCGGAGCGGCGCCGGACATCAAAAACGGAATGGCAATCAAGCCCGTCAGGATCGAGGACGGCAGAGCGTGCCCAAAAATGGCCACCACAAAGCTCGTCTCCAGACCCATAAACAGCAAGATGATGCTGTAGACCACGTTGATGGCAAGCGCAAAGGCGCCCACGGTAACGCCGCGCGCACCCGGCGAGCCGCCCGTCTGACCAGCCGCGCTGTGCACCAAAGCAAAACTGCCCACGGTCAGCAGCAGCGACATAACGCCCACCGGCACGGCGGCGGAAAGGTCGTAAAACAGACCGCTGCAAAAGCCGCACACGACGGCACGCGTAGGGTCGCCCGAAAACACGCTCAGGCACACCAAAATAATCATAAAGTTGACGCGGCCGCCCGCGATGGAGATTTGCGGAGCCAGTCCCGCCTGCAGCAGCACGCAGACGATAGCGGCAATTGCAAAGGCGCGGGAGCCAGTCCCCTGCTCGTGTAGATCCATGGACATGCCTCCCTATTCGCTCGATCCAGAATCGGACGCTTCGGCCGTGTCGGAATCATCATCCGATTTCTCGTCCTTAGACTGAGTCGCGGCATCGCGCGACGAGCCCTGCGGGGTACTATTGGCCGAGCTCACATCATCGTCCGAAGCCGACTGCTCGTCGGTGAGCGAGGTGATGACGAGCACTTCCTCGTTATTCTCGGCCGTGGTCTGCGCACGCACCACAATGGTGTAGTACACGTCGTTAGCCGACTTCTCGACCGAAGACACGGTGCCGAGCGGCAGTCCCTTGGGGAACACGCCACCGATGCCCGAGGTCACGATGATATCGCCCACCTTAACATCGGAGTCGACGCTCACGTACTCAAGACGCAGCGTGCCATCGGGCTGGCCCTGTAGCATGCCTTGTGCGCGCGTGTCCTGCACCATAGCGGACACACCAGAGTTCTCGTCGCCAATCAGGCGCACGGTCGATGTCTTGGCCGAAACCTCGATAATCTGGCCGATGACGCCGGCCGAGCTCGTCACGGGCATGTTGATGGTAAGCCCGTCGGCAGAACCCTTATCGATGGTGACGGTCGACGTCCAGGCGTCACCCGAGGCTCCGACAATACGAGCCGCAGTGGACTTGAGGTTATAGGTCGACTGCAGGCCCACAAGACCCTCAAGGCGCTCAGCGGTCTTTTGGGCCTCGGAAAGCTCCGCGACCTTGGAAGTGAGGACCTCGTTTTGCTTCTTAAGGTCGTCGAGCGACTCCTGCGAAGCGGTGAGGTTGGAGAACACGTTGCCGATGGCATTGAATGGCGCCGCCACCGCCGAGCCAACAAAACGCACCGGAGAGGTGATTGTCGTGACGCCCGAACGCACGGCATGTATCGGCCCGGCCTCGCCCTCTCGAATGTAAAACGTGAGCAGCAACACAGAAATCAGGCTGAAAACAATCAACGGGCGCATACCCGTTGATTGTCGTTTGGTATTCAGATTTGAAGAGAAACCCGAAGATCGTGCCAAATGGAATCCACCTTTTGGAAATTAAGCATTGGTCTGGACGAAACCGCCGTCAAACGCGTTGGCCTCGAGCACGCGGGCACAACCGTTTACGACGTTGTCGAGCGCCGTGGGGCTCACGTTGACCGAAACGCCTGTCTCATCGCGCAAGCGGACGTCGAGGCCGCGCAGCAGCGCACCGCCGCCGGTCAACAGAATGCCGTAGTACATAAGGTCCGAGGCAAGATCGGGCGGCGTGGCGTCGAGTGCGTCCTTGACGGCCTTGGCCATCTCGTCGAGCGGCTTATTGAGCGCACGACGAATCTCCTCGCTCTCGATGCGCACGGTTTTGGGCAGGCCCGTGATCACGTCGCGGCCATTGACCTCGACGTCAAGCTCGTCCTTGAGCGGCACGGCAGAGCCGACCTTAATCTTAATGTCCTCGGCCGTACGCTCACCGATGGCCAAATTGTAGGCATCGCGAACATGCGTGAGGATAGCCTGATCGAACTCGTCGCCGGCAATGCGGATGGACTGCGACACGACGATACCGCCCATGGCGATAACGGCGACCTCGGTGGTGCCGCCACCGATATCGATGACCATGGAGCCGGTCGGCTCCTCGACAGGCAAGTCAGCACCGATAGCCGCGGCCATAGGCTCCTCGATCAGATAGGCCTGGCGAGCGCCAGCCTGAATCGTAGCCTCGAACACGGCGCGCTTCTCGACCGACGTGACACCGGAGGGAACGCATACGACGACGCGCGGACGAGGGGTCCACGGATAGCGCTTCTCGGAAGCCTTATCAATGAAGTAGCGAAGCATGGCCTCGGTGACATCGAAGTCGGCGATAACGCCATCCTTAAGAGGACGCACGGCCACAATGTTGCCGGGCGTACGGCCAAGCATACGCTTAGCCTCGATACCGACTGCAAGGATGCGCTCATCGTTTTTGTCGATGGCGACGACGGAAGGCTCGCGAATGACGATGCCCTTGCCGCGCACAGAGACAAGCGTATTGGCGGTGCCGAGGTCGATGGCTAGATCGCCCGCATAGCTACCGAAGAACATGTCCATCAAAGAAAACAACGCAACTCCTGATGTGTTGGATGATTGCTGGAAAACTACTAGCTCATCATACTAGCGCAAGCCCGGCACCTCACTTGCGGTGAAGCACCGGGCAGCGCCAAATCTCATAAGGTCACTACTGGTTGTCAGCGGCCGAGAAATCGATGTCGAGCGAAGATACCGCCCAGCCGATATGGTTGTCGGAGCGCACGAATTTGACGGTATATTCCTGCTCGCCGCCCTTGGACAGGGAAGCCTTCACCTTCGCGGTGGTCTCGGTCATGGACTGATCCATACCTTCAACGGAGACGGTGGCGCCCTGCGGGATCGAGGAGATAATCATCGCCTTGGCGTCCTCGGACAGGCTCGAGGCCAGGCAGGACTCGGCCTTGGCGGTATCACCGTCGCCGGCAGCCTGGAACAGATCGGTGATGACGGACTCCTGCGAGGGGATACCCATGCCGCGCGTGTAGGCAAAGCCCAAACCGCCCGCGGCAAGAACAATCAGCAGAAGCAAAACCAGGAAGACCTTGAGGCCCGTATGGCGATGGCGACGACGGACCTTGGCCTGCTTGCGGTCCTGACGATCCTGCTGGACCATCTCGGACTCGGAAAGCGTAAAGAAGCCCGTGTCGGACGGATCGGGCATAAACTGGCCAGTGGCACCCGTGGGATCGAGCGAATCGACAGCAGTCGTATCCATGGCGGGCGCCGGGGCCGTGGCCATGGCGGTCTGGGCCGAAAGCGCGGCAAGTGAATCGTGCACGCGGGCAAGCTCATCGGCCTGCTCGGGCGTGAGCTGATAGATGCCGTCGGCGGTGGCGGCATTAAAGGCATCGAGCGCCTCGGAAGGACGACCCGCGGCAGAAAGTGCCTCGCCCATACCCGCGTTAAGCGCACGCGTGTCATCGCGCGGACCGGCAAAGTCGATAGCCGTGCGATAGGTCTCCACGGCGTCCGCCGGTCGGCCAAGTTTGATGAAGCAGCGGCCGAGCTCGCCAAGGGCGGCCGCGGGGGCTGGATTGGCGCCATCGATGGCGGCCTGGCGGAAGGCAGTGCCTGCATTGGCGAAATCGCCCGACTGGAACAGCGCGTTGCCAAGACCCAGATAGGCCTTAAACGGCGTGGCGTAGGAAGCATCCTGCGTTGCGGCGGAGAACGCCTGGGCTGCGGTCACATAGTCACCCACGGCAGCGAGCGCCTTGCCGCGGTTGGTGAGCAGCGCGCCGCGCTTTCCATAGGTGCCGTCGTTGAGGGCAGCCGCGTACGCCTCGGCAGCCTCGGCATACATACCCAGGTGCATCAGAGCGTTGCCACGCAGATGGTCGGCCTCGCCCATGATCTCGCTGGGGGTCTTTGCCGCACCGAGCATCTGAGCGGCAGCGGAAAAGTCGCCCGCACGATAAGCGGCTCGACCCTGTTGAATCAGCTGGCTATTCAAGGAAGTCCCCTTTTACTCGTGAACGATCTCGACATGGACGATCTCGTCGCCGGCACGCAGCTGCGAAATCACGTCGAGGCCCTCGACCGTGGTGCCAAAGACGGTGTAACCGGAATCCAGATTGTGCTGGGCACCCAGGCAGAAGTAGAACTGGGAGCCCGCGGAATCGGGATCCATGGAACGTGCCATGGCAAGCGCACCGTCCACATGGCTGTTGCGCGGGTTGGTGGCAAACTCTCCCTTGATGCAGTAGCCGGGGCCACCGGTACCGGGCATACCGTCGGGGCCCTCAAGGCCGGCGGCGACGTCAGCGCCGGACATATCGCGGGTATTGGGGTCGCCGCCCTGGATCACAAAGCCGGGCACATAGCGGTGAAACTTAAGGCCGTCATAAAAGCCCATAGTGGAAAGCTCGCAGAAGTTCGCCACATGGATGGGAGCGCCCTCGCCGTCAAATTTGACCTTGATCGTACCCTTCGACGTCTCGATGATCGCACACTCGTCACCAGCGAGCTGGTACTCGGGCGTATAAAGCTCTTTCTTAAAACCAAACATGTGGTTCCTTCCTCGTGCGTTTAAAGCATATTTGTACGAATTGTAGCAATAAGCACGGGCTTCCATCAATTGCGCACGCAGGTTATGCCGTCGGAGGGCAACAAATTACGAACGCGGCTGCGGCTTCCAGGCGCTCACATTGGCATCGTACTGATTAAGGGCGCTGTTGCCGCCCTGTGCGATGGGCGCCAAGATTTCACTCTGGCGGGCGCTCAGCGACTCGCCATCGGGAATGGACAGCGAGATATCCCAGCTCTGGCAGATCATGTCGACGCGCTCGTACATCCACTCGGCAAGCTGCTTGAGGTGCTCGATATCCTCCGCGTAGACGGTATCATCTTGCACCTTAAGGTTGTTGAGCTCGTCTTGGGTATTTTTGATCTGGTCGCGCAGGGCATAAGCGCTCTGCGACAGCTCCTGACGCGTGGAGAGCGGCGTGCGCAGGTACCCGCTGTTAAACGAGTCGACAACCTCGCCGATCTGATCATCGTCGCCATACGACACGATCGTCCGATACAGACCGTCGAGCTTGGTATAGAGCTGGTCGTCGGAAAGGACGGTCTCCTCCTGGACCACCTCGGCGGTATCGTCGGACTTGGTCTCTTCCTCGGTAGCCTCGCCCTTCTGGCGCGAGGGGAACGTCGTCTTGGCAGCCTGGCCAAACTGGTCGTAAAAGCCCGGCATAACGCCCATGGGGTCCGACGTCACAAACCAATAGGCACTGCCGCACACGGCAGCGAGCAACGCGATGACGATGAGCGGCTTGGGAATACGGCGCTTGTGCTTGTGGTAGGCATCCTCGTCCGGATGCACCTTGCGCTTGGGTTTTTGATTTTTGGACTGAGCGTCGTCACGAAGGGACACCGGCAGCGGGATATCGACCTTGGGAATGCCAAAATCCCTGTCGAAAGCCGGCAGCACGCAGGTCTCATTGGGATCGGCGGCATCGGAAAGTACCGCGGCGGCAGAGGCCGGCGCATGGGGCACCTCGGTATCGATCTGCTCCTGCGTCAGGCGGGGAAAACCAGCCGTGCGCCCAGCAGCCAGGTCGGATGCGGCCGCATCCTCGGATAGAATGCCCGGGGCAGGGCGCCCGCACTTGGAACAGGTACGGTCATGCGGCGACAGACGGGCACCGCAGCCTTCGCAGAACACAAACTCGGTGTGCTCGGGGCCATCGCCCGGGCCAACATAGGTGTTGCAATAGGGGCAGAACGAGGAGCCGTCCTCTATGGTCTTGAGACAATGCGGGCAAATCACGGCATCCTCTTTTCGGAATCATTCGAACCATCGAGGTTAGAGCATAACATCGCTACGCCCCTAAAGGCACAGGGCACCAATTCAACATCGCAGGGTAGCTAATTTGGGACGGGGCTTTTTTAGCTGCCCTGGCCGCCAATCGGCCAAATAGATCGCGTCATCAGCCGGGTAGCTAAAAAAGCCCCGTCCCAAATTAGCTACCCTGTGAGGTGCGGTTACTTTTTCTTTTTGCTCGGCATCGAGACCTTAATGCCCTGGGCGGACTTGGTCACACGCGAGCGCTTGGCGCCCGCGCCCTTCTTTTTCTTGGGCTGGGTCTTTTCCACGCCCTCGAGCGCGCGGGCTTCGGCCTCACGTGTCGTACGCTCCTCGCGGCGCTGCGCCATGTCGGCGGCGACGCGCTTGGCAAAACGCTCGGCCGTCGAGCCCGTCGAGCTCACCTTGCCGCCACCGCGGCCCAAGCGAACGCGCACGCCGCGGCCAAAGCCAGTGGCGGCATGGCGGCGACGCGGCTTAAGCGAATCCATCATCGTGGCGAGTTTAAAGAACACGCTGCAAGTAAAGACCACAATCACCAGAAGGATAATTGCCTCGCCCATCGACAAGTTGGCAATAGACAGCAGCTCGGGGAATCCGATAACGCCCACCAAGATGCCGACGACGACAAATACAAAGAGCACCACACGCAAGGGTGTGAGCGGCTGCGAGATACGCCAGATCAGGCTCACGCTTGCTGCGCACGACGTGAGAAGGCACATCGTCGACAGCGTGAGCTGGCTAAAGCCAAACACGCGCGCCACAAAGATATCGAGCGCCGCGGCCAAAATGACTGCAACCGACGCCGGCAGCGCGCGCTTGAGCACGTTGGTCAAGAATGACCCCTTCACGCGGGCATTGTTGGGCTCAAGGCCCAGCACAAAGCCCGGCGCGCCGATGCAGAAGAAGTTAATGAGCGTCATCTGGATAGGCTCAAAGGGATACGGCGGCAGCGCGATGCACAGTGCCGCCAGGCCCATCGAGAACAGCGTCTTGGTCAGGAACAGCGAGGCCGAACGCTGCAGGTTGTTGATGGAGCGACGGCCCTCGGCCACCACGGCGGGCATCGAGGCAAAGTCGTTATCGACCAGCACGATCTCGGCCACGTTGCGTGCGGCGTCTGAACCGGCGGCCATGGCCACGGAGCAGTCGGCCTCCTTGAGCGCCAGCACATCGTTGACGCCGTCACCCGTCATGGCAACGGTATGGCCGCGACGTTTGAGCGCCTGCACGAGCTCGCGCTTCTGCTGCGGGGTCACGCGGCCAAAGACGTGATAGCGGTCCACCGCCGCATCAATCTTGGACGGCGTATCGAGCGTCGTGGCGTCGACGTAGGCATCGGCCCCCGGCACGCCCACCACGCGCGCGATCGACGACACCGTGCGCGGGTCGTCGCCACTGATCACGTTAAGGGTCACACCCTGCTCGTTAAAGTAGCCGATGGTCTCGGCGGCCGAAGTGCGAATCTCATCGCGAATGGTCACAAAGCCCACGGGCTCGGCCTCGCCCACCATATCGCCATCGGGCGTAAAGCCGTCCACACGGGCCACCACGAGCACGCGGCAGGTGTCGGCAAGCTCGGCCACACGATTTTCGACCTGCGCAAAGATACGCTCCGAAAGCACAAATTGCGCCGCGCCCATCACATAGGAGCCCTGCGCAAACGAGGCGCCGCTCCACTTTTTGGAGGACGAAAACGGAATGACCGACAGCGGCTCGGACACCTCGACCGGGCGGTCGGCGTAGTAGTTGAGCAGCGCCTGACAGGTCTCATTGGCATCGGCCGAGGTCGCGCGCGCGACATTGGCAAGCGCAAAATCGAGCACGGTAGTATCGACGGGGACGGGTGCCTCGTCCGAGGCCAAGCCCACGCCCTCAACGGGCAACGGATAGGTGCCCTCGACCTCCATGCGACCCGACGTGATGGTGCCCGTCTTGTCCAGGCACAGCACGTCGACGCGCGCGAGCGTCTCGATGCAATAGAGCTGTTGCGCGAGTACCTTGCGGCGCGCCAGGCGCACCGTGGCGATGGCAAGCACCGACGAGGTCAGCAGCACCAGGCCCTGCGGAATCATGCCCAAAAGAGCGCCCACCGTGGACAGCAGCGCCGACGAAGGCACGCGACCGGCCAGCAGCTCGGAAAAGCACCACGAAAGCGCGCTATCGCCCGGGGTACCGGCGGCGCCCCATAACCCACTTACACTCGAGGCAAACAAGGCCAGACCAAGCGGAATCATGATGACGCTCGCAAAACGCACGATGGCGTTGAGCGCGTTCATGATCTCGGAATTGACCTTTTTGACGTACTTGGCCTCGTTGTTGATCTTGGCCACATAGTTATCCGCACCAACATGGACCACGCGGGCACGCAACAGGCCCGAGTCGATAAAGCTGCCGCTCATGAGCTCGGAACCAGGTTGCTTCTTAATAAGGTCGCTCTCGCCCGTCAGCAGACTTTCGTTAACGAGCGCCTCGCCCGATACCACCACGGCGTCGGCAGGTATCTGGTCCCCGCGCCCCAGACGAATGATGTCGTCGAGCACGATCTGGTCCAAGTCGAGCTCCACCTCGGCGCCGTCGCGCACCGCGATGGCCTTCTTTGAAGTGAGGAGCGTGAGCTTGTCGACCATCTTTTTGGAGCGCATGGACTGGATAACACCGATGGCGGTATTGAGGAACACCACGAACAGGAACGTCAGGTTCTTAAACGATCCGGTCATAATGACCAAAATCGCTAAAATCACGTTGATCAGATTGAACAGCGTGCAGAGATTTTCGATGATAAGCTCACGAACCGATTTGGTCTTAAGCTCCATGTTGCGGTTGATCTTGCCGGCGGCAATGCGCTCCTCGACCTCGGCGGTCGAAAGTCCGCGCTCGATATCCGTCGTTGCCATACCACGTCCTATCACGTCGCGTCGGTATAAGAAAAACCGCCCGGACCATGCGAGGTTCGGACGGTCTTACGTTCGATGGTGCCCCATGTTGGATTCGAACCAACGGCCTTCTGCTCCGGAGGCAGACGCTCTAATCCCCTGAGCTAATAGGGCGAACGGTTGGCATTATACCCAAGTGCGCCACGAGCTAACAACATAATAGAAAAAGCTCTGCAATTACGTGGGAGACGAAGCGCAACGGCTCACTTTAGGACGCAAAAGTGAAATAATTAGTATAAACTCTCATGCACCATATGATACGGCTCGCACTGCGGGCCGTTTTTGCAAGGGTTATCCATCGAGGTGAGAGGCACACCATGATTGCAATTTTAAAGCGGAGCGCCAGCGATGAGGCCATCGGCCACATCGTCAGCTGGATTGAGAAGAAGGGTCTCAAAACCGACGTGTCGCGCGGCGAGAACGAGACCATCATCGGCCTGGTGGGCGATACGACCAAGATCGACCCGTTCCTGCTCGAGTCCATGGATGTCGTCGAGCGCGTGCAGCGCGTCTCCGAACCGTTCAAGCGTGCCAACCGCAAGTTTCACCCCGAGGACTCCGTCATCGACTGCGGCCACGGCATCAAGATCGGCGGCGACCAGTTCCAGGTCATCGCCGGACCCTGCTCCGTCGAGGGCGAAAACCTCATTCGCATCGCACGCCGCGTAAAGGCCGCCGGCGCCACCATGCTGCGCGGCGGCGCCTACAAGCCCCGCACCTCCCCTTACGCCTACCAGGGCATGGGCCCCGCCGGCCTGGACCTGCTATGCGAGGCCTCGGCCGAGCTCGACATGCCGATCGTCACCGAGATCATGGACCCGCGCGACGTGCAGGTCTTCTTGGATAAGAAGATTGACGTCATGCAGATCGGCGCCCGCAACGCGCAGAACTTCCCCCTGCTCAAGGAGGTCGGCAAGACCCAGACCCCGGTCCTGCTCAAGCGCGGCATGTCCGGCACGATCGACGAGCTGCTCATGGCTGCCGAGTACATCATGAGCGAGGGCAACGACAACGTTATCCTGTGCGAGCGCGGCATTCGCACCTTCGAGACCCGCACCCGTAACACCTTCGACCTCAACGCCGTGCCGGTGCTGCACCACCTGTCGCACCTGCCCGTCGTGGCCGACCCCAGCCATGCGACCGGCTACACCCGCTACGTTGAACCCATGGCGCTCGCCGCGACCGCCTGCGGCGCCAACGGTCTGGAGATCGAGGTTCACGACGAGCCCAGCCGCGCATGGTCCGACGGCGCCCAGGCCCTCACCCCCGACCAGTTTGACGACACCATGCGCCGCATCCGCGCCATCCGCGAGGTCGTCTGCCAAGAGACCATGGAGTAGCCCATGGGTACGGTGAGAAACGCACGCGTTAACCAGGGCGGCCCCAAATGCGCCGGCGTTGTGGGCCTGGGTCTGATCGGCGGCAGCTTTGCCCGCGGCTATGCACAGGCGGGCGTCCGTGTGCTGGCCTGGGACCCCGACGATGACGTCATGACGGCCGCCAGCATGGGCACCGTCGCCGGCGAGCTCAACGACGAGACGCTCGGCGAGTGCGACATCATCGTGCTGGCCTGTTACCCCGAGGCCTGCATCGAATGGCTCGAGGCGCACGCCCAGGCACTCGCCGACGCCACCGATACCGAGGCCATCATGGGGCCCGTGGTGATTGACACCGTGGGCGTGAAGGGCATCGTGTGCGAGCGTGCCTTCGAACTCGCCCGCGAATACGGGTTTTACTTTGTGGGCGCGCACCCCATGGCGGGCACCCAGTACTCGGGCTACGCTCACTCCCGTGCCGACCTGTTCCAGGGCGCGCCACTCGTGCTCGTGCCGCCTGCAGTGGACGATGCGCTCAAACTGGAGCTTTTAGGCCAGGTGCGAGAGATGGTGCGCCCCTTAGGGTTTGGCAAGTTCAGCGTGACCACCGCCGCCGAGCACGACCGCGTGATCGCCTTTACGAGCCAGCTCGCGCACGTCGTCTCAAACGCCTACGTCAAAAGCCCGACTGCCCAGGTTCACCACGGCTTTTCGGCCGGTAGCTACCGCGACCTTACCCGCGTGGCGCACCTCAACCCCCAGATGTGGTCGGAGCTCATGATTGACGACGCCGACGCACTTGCCTTCGAGATCGACCATCTGATCGACTCGCTCGGCGCCTACAGCCGTGCGCTCAAGGACCGCGACCAGCGCTATCTTGAGAATCTCCTTGCCGAGGGCGACCGCATTAAGCGCGCGCTCGACGACGAGGCCGCCCACTAGACCACCTATCACGCCAGGTCGAAAGGACCAAAGCTTATGGCGATTACCATCGATATCGACACCGCACGCCCCTACCAAGTGCACGTCGGCACGTTTTTGCTGGAGCAGGCGGGCCCGCTCGTCCGCGCCACCGCCGGCGGATCGCGCGCCGTTATTGTGACAGACACCAACGTAGGTCCGCTCTACCAAATGCCCGTTAAGCAGAGCCTGGAGGCTGCGGGCTATACGGTGAGTGTCTGCACCTTCGAGGCCGGCGAGGCACACAAGCGCGCCGAGACCTACATCAACATCTTGGAGTTTGTGGCCGAGCACGAGCTTTCGCGCTCCGACGTGATCGTGGCACTCGGCGGCGGCGTTGTAGGCGACGTGGCTGGCTTTGTGGCCGCCACCTACATGCGCGGCTGCAAGTTTGTGCAGATCCCCACGAGCCTGCTCGCCATGGTCGATTCGTCGGTGGGCGGCAAGACGGCCATCGACCTGGCCGCCGGCAAAAACCTGGCCGGCGCCTTTTGGCAGCCGAGTGTTGTTATTGCCGACGTGGGGTGTCTCGCCACCCTCACGCCCGAGCAGTTCGCCGACGGCTGCGGAGAGGTCGTCAAACACGCCGTGATCGCCGACCCCGAGCTTTTCACCGAGTTGGAGAAGACCCCGCTCACGCTGGAGCTCCTCAACCGCGACGTGGCCCGTGTGGCGCTCATCATCGCCCGCAATATCGACATCAAGCGCGCCGTGGTTGTCGCCGATGAGCGCGAGACCAACCAGCGCAAGCTCCTCAACTTTGGGCACAGTGCCGGACACGCTGTCGAGGCCTGCGAGCACTTTGAGCTGGGACATGGCAACTGCGTGTCGATCGGCATGGGCATCATCACGCGCGCCGCAGCGCTTCATGGCATCTGCGACGCCGCGCTGCCCGGCCGCATCGAGGAGCTCTGCGCACGCCACGGTCTCAAGACCCGCTGCTCGCTTTCCGCCGACGCCATCTTTGCCGAGGCGCTGCACGACAAAAAACGAGCCGGTGACACCATCGACCTGGTAATTCCGCACGACATTGGCCGCTGCAGCATCGACCGCACGCCGCTTTCCACCTTCCATGATTTAATTGCCGAGGGCCTCGGCCAGAAGGGAGACGTCTCCGCATGCTAGCCCGCATCACTCCGTCCCCACTCAAGGGCACCGTCCCCGCCATCGCATCCAAGTCGATGGCGCACCGCCTGATCATCTGCGCCGCCCTTGCCAACGGAGAGACGCATGTGACCTGCAATACCACCTGCGCCGATATCGAGGCCACGGTGCGCTGCCTCACGGCGCTCGGCGCCCGCATCGAGACCGTCGAGGATGGCTTCCAAGTCCATCCCACTATGAAGAGTATTGAGTTTGGCCTGCTCAAGGCACTTGCCGGCGGCACGCTCGACTGCGGCGAAAGCGGCTCCACGCTCCGCTTTATGCTGCCCGTGGCCTGCGCGCTGGGGGCAGAGGCCACGTTTGTGGGCCAGGGCCGTCTGGGCGCCCGCCCGCTCTCCCCGCTCTCCGACGAGATCATCGCCGCCGGCTGCGACCTGCAGGGCCTGGGCGGCTTTCCGCTCAAGACGAGCGGCCGCATGCGCCCGGGCACATTTGTCCTGCCGGGCAACGTGAGCTCGCAGTATATCTCGGGCCTGCTGCTGGCGGCCCCGCTGCTGGCCCAGCCCTCCTGCGTGCAGGTGACCGGCCTTATCGAGAGTCGCCCCTACATCAACCTGACCATCCAGGCTATGAAGGCGTTTGGCGTCGAGGTCAACGTCGAGCGCATCCCCGCCAAAAACGGCAAGCCCGAGGTCACAAACTTCCGCGTGAGCAGCGGCTCGTACCGCACGCCTGGCAACGTGGCTGTCGAGGGCGACTGGTCCAACGCCGCCTTTTGGCTGTGTGCCGGCGCCATCGGCTCCGACCCCATCACCGTCGAGGGTGTGTCACTCAGCTCGGCCCAGGGTGATCGCAACGTGCTTGCCGCGCTCTCGCGCTTTGGCGCCCGCATCGTGCGCTCCACCAACGCCGCCACCGTGCAGTCCGACAAGCTCGCCGGCTTTGAGATGAGCGCGCACGACATCCCCGACCTGGTGCCCGTTATCTCGGCCGTGGCCTCGCTGGCGCAGGGCCGCACGTTCATCCGCGATTGTGCCCGCCTACGCATCAAGGAATCTGACCGCCTGGTCACCACCACCCGCGAGCTCACCGCACTGGGCGCGCAGGTGCGCATTGCCGGCGACGACCTCATCATCAAGGGTGTCGATGCCTTTATCGGCGGCGAGGTCGATTCGCACAACGACCATCGTATCGCCATGATGGCCGCCATCGCCGCGAGCCGTGCTACCGGCGAAGTTGTGATCCACGGCGCCGAGGCCGTCAATAAGTCCTATCCCGATTTCTTTGACCACTACCGCCTGCTGGGCGGCAAGGTCACGCTCGAGGAGGAGTAGTATGTCCTCGACCTTTGGCAACGTATTGCACTTAAGCATCTTCGGCCAGTCGCACTCCCCCGCCATCGGCTGCTCGCTCGACGGCATTCCGGCAGGTATCGCCGTTGACCAGGAGCAGCTGCAGGCCTTTTTGGACCGTCGCGCCCCCGGTCGCGACGAGACCGCGACCAAGCGCCGCGAGGCCGACGCCGCGCATATCATTGCTGGCGTAGTCGATGGGCACACTACCGGCGCGCCTATAGCCGCGATTATCGAGAACACCAACACGCGCTCCAAGGACTATTCCGAGCTGCGCCGCAAGCCCCGCCCGGGACATGCGGACTACCCCGCGCGCGTGAAGTACCACAACATGCACGATGTCGCTGGCGGCGGACATTTCTCCGGCCGCCTAACGGCCCCCCTATGCATCGCCGGCGGCATTGCGCTGCAGGCGCTCGAGGCCCGCGGTATTCGGGTGATGGCGCACGTCGCGCAGATCGGCGGCATCTCCGACCTGCCCATGGACGATATGGTCTATCGCGAGGCCGACCGCAAGGCGATCCTTACGAACGACCTGCCCTGTATTGATGCCGCGGCCGCCGGTCGCATGCGCGAGGAGATTCTCGCCGCACGCGACGAGCTTGATAGCATCGGTGGCATCGTGGAGTGCGGCATCTACGGCCTTTCCGCGGGCATCGGCGACCCCATGTTCGACGGCATCGAGAACCGTATCGCGCAGATCGCGTTTGGCATCCCCGCCGTAAAGGGCGTGGAGTTTGGTATGGGCTTTGCCGTGGCCGCCATGCGCGGCAGCGAGAACAACGATCCGTATCGCGTTGATGCCGAGACCGGCGGGATTGCGGTCGAGTCCAACAACGCCGGCGGCATCCTGGGCGGCATCTCCACCGGCGCACCCGTCATGTGGCGGATGGCCGTAAAGCCGACGCCCTCCATCGGCCGCGAGCAGCAGACCGTGGACATGGACGCCATGGAAAATGCGGAGCTCTCGGTCCACGGCCGCCACGACCCCTGCATCGTCCCGCGCGCCGTCCCCGTAGCCGAGGCAGCCGCAGCGCTCGCCATCTGGGACGCCCTCCTAGAAGACGCCGCCCAGCTTTAGCCCACCCACCTCGAGGGTAGCTAATTTGGGACGGGGCTTTTTTAGCTACCCTTTGACTGGTGGCGAATCGATGGGTGCCGGGGCAAATACTCACTGGCATATGGGGGTAGCTAAAAAAGCCCCGTCCCAAATTAGCTACCCCAGGCAACGATTCACGAAAGGGGTCTCCATGGACCTTGCCGATATTCGCCAGGCCATCGACGGCATCGATATCGCCTTGCTCAACAGCTTTGTCGAGCGCATGGACATTGCCACCGAGGTCGCCAAGTCAAAAATCGAGATGGGCAAGGCCGTCTTTGACCCCGCCCGCGAGCGCTCCAAACTCAACAACCTCGCCAGCCGAGCACCCGAGCGCTACGAGGCCCAGACCATTACCCTGTTCCGCCTTCTCATGAGCATGAGCAAGGCCGAGCAGCAGCGCTACATCAACGAGCTCAAGGGCATCACCGTGTCGCAAAAGGCCCATACCACGGCAGCAGCATTTGACACGCCCTTCCCTCAAACGGCCTCCGTCGCCTGCCAGGGCGTCGAGGGCGCCTACAGCCAAATCGCCGCATGCAAGCTCTTCGACGTACCCGACATCGCGTTCTTCGAGACCTTTGAGGGCGTTATGCACGCCGTGCGCGACGGCTTTTGCGAGTTTGGCGTGTTGCCCATCGAAAACTCAACCGCTGGCTCGGTCAACGCCGTCTACGATCTTCTCGCACAGTTCGACTTCCATATCGTGCGTTCGCTGCGCCTCAAGATCGATCACAACCTGCTCGTCAAGCCCGGCACCAAGCTCGCCGACGTGCGCGAGGTCTACAGCCATGGCCAGGCCATCGCCCAGTGCGCCGGCTTTATCGAGGCCCACGGCCTGCACGCCACCAAGTACCCCAACACCGCCATGTCGGCCGAGCTGGTCGCCAACTCCGATCGCACCGACGTCGCCGCGATCGCCTCGCGCAGCTGTGCCGCGCTCTACGGTCTGGAGGTACTGGAGCCCAACATCCAGGACTCGGACAACAACTACACGCGCTTTGTCGCCATCTGCCGCGAGCCGCGCGTCTATCCCGGTGCCAACCGTACCTCACTCATGATCACCACGGCCAACGAACCGGGTGCCCTCTACCGCGTGCTCGAGCGCTTCTACGCGCTCAACATCAACCTCATCAAGCTCGAGAGCCGCCCCATCCCCGGGCACGACTTTGAGTTTATGTTCTACTTTGACCTGGACTGCCCCTTTGGCAGCAAGGCCCTCGACGACCTGCTCGACTCGATTGACGACGTGTGCGAGAGTTTCACCTACTTTGGCAGCTACACGGAGGTGCTCTAGATGACCGATACCGCCGCAACCCGCCCCTACGGCGTGCTGGGCCGCGTGCTGGGGCACAGCTACACCCCGACCATCTACAAGGAGCTCGCGGGGCTGGAATACGTGCGCTTTGAGCGCGAGCCCGAGGAGATTGAAGCCTTTATGACGGGCGACGAGTGGGAGGGCACCAACGTGACCATCCCCTACAAGCGCGCCGTCATGGACTACCTGGACGAGCTGAGTCCGCTGGCCAAGCGCATGGGCAACGTCAACACCATCACGCGCCTACCCGACGGCCGCCTGCGCGGCGACAATACCGACTACTTTGGCTTCCAATGCCTGGTCGAGGAGCTGGGCGTAGAGGTTGCCGGTAAGAAGGTCCTCGTGCTCGGCGCCACCGGTGGTGCCGGCACCACAGCAAGCATGGTGCTCGGTGACCTGGGCGCGGTCGTTGTACCTGTCGGCCGCACGAGTGAAGTCAACTACGAGAACATCGCACAGCAGTCCGACGCGGCGCTGCTCGTCAACTGCACGCCCGCCGGCATGTTCCCTCACTGCCCCGACGCTCCCTGCACGCTCGAAGGGCTCGATGCGCTCGAGGGCGTCATCGACATTGTCTACAATCCCGCCCGCACGGGACTCATGCTCGAGGCCGAGCGCCGCGGCATCCCCTGCATCGGCGGCCTGCTGATGCTCGTGGCCCAAGCGGCACAGGCCGTTGAGCGCTACACCGGCCAAGTCACCCCGCGCGAGCGCATCCTGGACGTAACGGAGCGCTTGTCTCGCCGTGAGCAGAACATCGCGCTCATCGGCATGCCGGGCTCGGGCAAGACCCGCGTGGGCGAGCAGATCGCCCAGCTCACGGGCCGCGAGCACATCGACTTGGACCGCGCGCTTGAGGAGCGTCTGGGCATGTCCTGCGCCGACTTTATCGTCGAGCGCGGCGAGGCGGCCTTCCGCGAGCAGGAGACGGCGGCGCTGGCCGACATCTCCAAGCGCAGTGGCCTGGTGCTCTCCACCGGCGGCGGCGTGGTCACACGCGACGAGAATTACCCGCTGCTGCACCAGAACAGCCAAATCGTGATGCTCAACCGCAAGCTCGAAGAGCTCGCCCACAAGGGTCGCCCCATCACCGCCCGCGATGGCATCGATAAGCTCGCCGAGCAGCGCATGCCGCGCTACCGCTCCTGGGCCGACTACATCATCGACTCACGCGACTGCGCCGCCAACACCGCCCGCGCCCTCCTCGACACCCTCTAAAACCTGCCAAAAAGGGACAGGTTTATTTTGGCAGGTTTTATCTGGGCAAACGCCGCAGACAGCAAGCCCCGCCACCAACCAGACCGCAAAGGAAGCAACCATGAAAGCACTCGTCATCAACGGACCCAACCTCAACATGCTCGGCATTCGCGAGCCGGGCATCTACGGCAGCGACAACTACGACCGCCTGGTCCAGATCTGCCAGGAGGCAGGCGCCGCACAGGGCTTTGACGAGGTCGAGGTCTTCCAGTCCAACCACGAGGGCAGCATCGTCGACAAGATCCAGGAGGCCTACGGCAAGGTCGACGGCATCGTCATCAACCCGGCTGCCTACACGCACACGAGCGTGGCGATTCTCGACGCCCTCAAAGCCGTCGCCATCCCCGCCGTGGAGGTACACATCAGCGCCGTCGAGACCCGCGAAGACTTCCGCCAGGTGAGCTATGCGCGCCTGGCTTGCTTCGCCACCATCACCGGCGAGGGCCTGCAAGGCTACGCGCACGCGCTGGAGCTGCTGAAGGAGCATCTCGAAAAGTAGCGTCGCGAGCAAATCCATCAACACGACTACGCGCTAATAAAGCCAGCGCCGGCAGTAGCGACCTCGCTGCTGCCGGCATTTTATTACTGGCATATAATCGTTGCAGTCACACTACGTCTGGAGACCCACATGCTGAGCATTCACCTGGGGGATTACCCCGGTTCCATCTACGATACCGAAACCTATTTTAGGAACTCATACTTGGACTCATGGTTCGAAGACCCCATGGCCGCACAGATTATTAAACGCGTGGACGGATCAGAGCTCATCGGTCCCCACAACATCGTAAGCAAGCAGCTGGGCTCAATCACTCCACTCGAACTGTCCGGCGGCGTTAAGACGCTGCTGCTGGTGCGCAATCTCCCAAATATGGTGTTTAACGCATCCACCTGCGGAGACAACTGTGCCCGCTGGCTACTCAAGATCGGCAAAGAACAGGATGTGCTGGTGACCCTTTACCACATCATGAAATTCCCCTGGAAGAACTTTGAAATCCGCATTGAAAACGATGGCCGCATCGTCAGGAACATGCAGGAGTTTGTCGGTGCCACGAATGACTATTTGGATGTTGATGAGTAATGAGGGGAACGCACACCGTTGTCGTAGAGCGTGCAAAGGTCAAATACACGCTCACGTTTAAACGAAATATTTCCTTCATACGCGGCAACAGCGGCACGGGCAAAACGACGCTCATCTCGATGATTCGCGACTACAACGACCGAGGACCGGAAAGCGGCGTTGCACTCAGCTGCGACGTACCTTGCGAAACGCTTTCTGGCAGACGCTGGGAGCGCGAGCTGTCGATCATCGAAGATTCAATCGTCTTTCTAGATGAGGGTAACGAGTTTATCTACTCAAAGGACTTCGCCAAAGCCGTCAACGGCTCGTCCAACTATTTTGTTCTGATATCTCGTCGCGACGCCAACGAGCTCCCCTACAGCGTCGACGAGATCCTAAAACTGGTCAACACCACAAGCAAGACGATCAATGGCCGCAAGAGCGACAGGCGCTTCTACTCGGTGACCAAGCCGCTATATGACCACACGGCAAGTATGCTGTATCAGGACCTTAACGTAGGTTTCGACAATCCCGATGCCGTAATTGTCGAGGATAGCAAGTCTGGTTATCAATTCTACAGCGCCCTTTGCAACCGACTGGGAATCCCCTGCTACACCGCTACCGGCGTAGCAAACCTAAAACGAACGATTCATGAATGCCCCGAGCAAAACGTTCTTGCCATTGGAGACGGCGCAGCGTTTGGCCCCTACATCGAAAAGGTGCTGGGACAGCGCGTTTACAAGAACGTTCGCTTGTTCCTCCCGGAATCATTTGAGTGGACGCTTCTGCAATCCGGCCTCATCCCCAACAACGACATTCCAAAAATCCTCAAGGATCCTTCGAGCTATATCGAAAGCCGCAAGTACCTAAGTTGGGAGCGATTCTTCACCGACGTATTGATCAAATACTCGGCAGACACTCGCTATGCCTACAAAAAGGCAAAACTCAATGAGCAGTACCTGAGGCCGCAGGCAATGGATGCAGTAGCAAACGTCTTGCCCGAGTGCCTACGGGCAGAATAGCGAGTCCTTAAGTTCATTTGGAAACCTGGCAACGCTCACGCGCTGGAGCTGCTGAGGGAGCGTCTGCTACACTAATCTATGGGGCAAATGAGTCAGTAGCGCTTGTCCCAAATCTAAAGTAACCGTCCAATTGACATACAAAGGAGCATATCCATGTCCCAGTACGATTACCTTGTCGTCGGTGCCGGCCTTTCGGGTGCCGTCTTTGCCAATGCCGCCAAGCGCGCCGGCAAGTCGGTCCTGGTCATCGACCGCCGCGACCACATCGCCGGCAACATCTACACCGAGGACGTCGAGGGCATCCAGGTCCACCGCTACGGCGCGCACATCTTCCACACCTCCATGAGGGACGTCTGGGACTACGTTAACCGCTTCGCCGAGTTCAACAACTACGTCAACTCGCCGGTCGCCAACTTCCACGGCAACATGTACAACATGCCCTTTAACATGAACACCTTCGCCAAGATGTGGCCGGGCGTCGTCACGCCGGCAGACGCCAAGGCCAAGATCGCCGAGCAGGTGGCCGCCGAGAACATCGGCGAGCCTCAGAATCTTGAGGAGCAGGCGCTGTCGCTCGTGGGCCGCGACATCTTCGAGACGCTCGTGAAGGGCTACACCGAGAAGCAGTGGGGTCGCGACTGCCGCGACCTGCCCGCAAGCATCATCAAGCGCCTCCCCTGCCGCTTTACCTACGACAATAACTACTTCAACGACCGCTACCAGGGAATCCCCATGGGCGGCTACACCAAGATGGTCGCCAACATGCTCGAGGGCATCGAGGTGCGCTGCGGCGTGGAGTACAAGGAGCTGATCGCCGCCGAGCCCGATATCGCCGCCAAGACGATCTACTGCGGCCCCATCGACGCGTTCTACGACTTTAAGCTGGGCACGCTCGAGTACCGCAGCCTGCGCTTTGAGACCGAGACACTCGACGAGCAGGACCACCAGGGCGTGGCCGTGGTCAACTACACCGAGCGCGAGATCCCCTACACCCGCATCATCGAGCACAAGCACTTTGAGTTCGGCACGCAGGACAAGACCGTCATCACGCGCGAGTACCCGGCCGACTGGAAGCCCGGCGACGAGCCCTACTACCCCATCAACGACGCCAAGAACGAGACCCTCTACAAGCAGTACGAGGAGCTGGCGGCGCAGGAGGGCGACGTGATCTTTGCCGGTCGCCTGGGCGGCTACAAGTACTACGACATGGACAAGGCCATCGCCGCCGCCTTCGAGCTCGTCCGCAACGAGCTGGGCGTGGAGCCGACTGAGGCGTAGGAGCGCAGCAGCCAAAGGCTGATAGCCATTCTGGGATGTAGAAAGTCCGGTGCAGCATCGCTGCATCGGACTTATTGTTGAGGGAGCACTGCACGCGCACGCGTCTCAAAAAGCAAAGACCCGGCATTATTACCGGGTCTCTAAAACTCATATGGTGCTCCATGGCGGATTCGAACCGTCGACCTTGGGATTAGAAGTCCCCTGCTCTATCCAACTGAGCTAATGGAGCATAAAGCCGCGCGTCCAAGCGGGTACAAGTGCACGCGACTAATAAATTATAACCTACTTGAACTGGTCGTGGTACGCCTTGCAGACCTCGTCCACGGGGCCATCCATGCGTAGATCGCCTTTCTCGATCCATACGGCACGCTGACAAATACGCTCAACCTGCTCCATGGAGTGAGAAACGAATAAGACCGTGACGTCGCCGCTCTCAATAAAGTGCTGAATACGACGCTCACACTTCTGCTGGAAAAAGACGTCGCCAACAGAAAGCGTCTCATCGACGATGAGGATATCGGGCTCGGTAATCGTAGCGATAGCAAAGGCAATGCGTGCGACCATACCCGAAGAGAAGTTCTTCAAGGGCATGTCAACGAAGTCTTTAAGCTCAGCGAACTCGATGATCTCGTCAAAACTAGCGTCGATAAACTCCTTGGTATAGCCAAGCAGCGCACCGTTCAGATAGATATTCTCACGCGCGGTAAGTTCCGGGTCAAAGCCGGCACCAAGCTCAATCAGCGGTGCAATATTGCCGTGAACCTTAACCTCGCCTTCGCTGGGCTCCAAAACGCCAGCGATAATCTTGAGCATCGTAGACTTGCCGGAACCGTTAGTACCAACAAGGCCAACGACCTCGCCGCGATGCACATCAAACGAAATGTGCTTAAGCGCACGGAACTCCTCAAAGAACAGCTCGTGCTTGGCGAGCTTAATAAAGTACTCCTTGAGGTTTGTAAGCGACTCGGACGCCATGTTAAAGATCATGGTGACGTCTTTGACCTCAACAGCAAGGGGCTGCTTGCTGTAATCAATAGCAGATTCAGTCATGAACAGCACTCCTTAGATGTAGAGAATAAACTTGTGCTCGGTCTTATGAAACACGGTGTAGCCAATAGCAAGAGCAATAACAGCCCAAACAACACACAGCCCAAAGGTAAGCGCAGAGGGCATGGTGTTAAACAGGAAAATATCGCGCATAAACTGAAGGTAGTTGTACATGGGATTGACAACCACGAGCACCTGAATCCAATGTGCCATCTGGCTAATGAAGTCGGTCGTCCAGAAAATCGGCGTCAGATACATCCAGGCCGTGATAACAACGGTCCACAGGTGCATAACATCGCGGAAAAAAACCGCCAGCGCAGACAGCATCATGCCCAAGCCCATGCAGAAACACATAAGCAGGAGCAAGCAAACCGGCAGCAGAATTAAATGCCAGGTGGGAAGCACGTGGAACCAAAGCATAACCAAGGCGACAGCAACCAAAGAGAAGGCGAAGTTAACGAGCGAGAACAGCACCTTCTGCACCGGAAAGACCCAACGGTGCACCTTGACCTTCTTAAGCAGCGAGGAAGCCCAAATGATGGACATAAGCGCTTGGTTCGTCGACTCGGACATGACAGAGAACGTCACGTTACCGACAATCAAGTAAAGCGGATACATTTCGGGCGTAATAGAACCATTGCGACCTTGCGCGAAGATTGTCGAGAACACAATCGACATAACAACCATCATCAACAGCGGATTGAGGACGGACCATGCCACGCCCAAAACGCTGCGACGATATTTGATTTTAAAATCTTTGGTGACAAGCTGCTTAAGAATGAACTTGTCCTTTTCAAAATCATTTTTAGCGTGAGAGGCCGGTTTAGCCACCGCTTTCTGACTCTCTACGTTGTCAGCCACGGACCATCTCCTTGTCTCGTAAAACATAACAGTGGAAAGTATAGCCCTCCCACGATGACGATAACCCACCGCAACAAATCTGGAGAACTAACCCATATCTAATCAAAGCGACGGGCGATAGGTATACTTTCGACCAGATGAGTCATTAAAGGAGGTCCTACATGGACTATTCGAATACCGCCGTCATAATCCCCTGTTACAACGAAGCGCTGACGATTGGCAAAGTTGTCGACGATTTTCATCGAGAGCTGCCCGGCGCAGTTGTCTATGTTTACGACAACAACTCGTCCGACGACACTTCGCAAATAGCCAATCAGCACGGGGCCACGGTGCGCCACGAGCCCAGGCAGGGCAAAGGCAACGTGTGCCGCCAAATGTTCCGCGATATCGATGCCGAATGCTACTTGATGGTCGACGGCGACGATACCTACCCTGCTGAGGCCGCCAAGCCACTCTGTGAGCCCATCCTTAACGGCGAAGCGGATATGACCGTTGGCGATCGCCTGTCAAACGGCACCTATGCCGAAGAGAATAAACGAGCCTTTCACGGATTTGGCAACAACCTTGTTCGCGCTATGATTAAGTGGATTTACGGCTACAGCTTTGACGACGTGATGACCGGCTACCGAGCCATGAGCAAGCCTTTCGTCAAGACCTTCCCCGTCTTGAGCGAGGGCTTCCAGATCGAAACCGAGCTCTCCATCCACGCCGTCGATCACCGCTGGCGCATTAAAGACGTGCCGGTGGAGTATCGCGATCGCCCTGCTGGCTCCGAATCCAAACTCAACACGGTCAGCGACGGCATCAAGGTCATCGCAATGATCGGGACGCTCTTTAAAGACTATCGTCCGCTCAAGTTCTTTAGTCTTATTGCACTCGTTTTCGCCATCATCGGTCTTGCCCTGGGATTACCAATTGTTGCGGAGTACTTCCAAACCGGCTTAGTCCCCCGCTTCCCCACAGCCATGCTCGCAGCCTCATTCATGTTTCTGTGCGGCCTGAGCTTGGCAACGGGACTCATTCTCGACTCGGTTGCGAAGGTTGAACGAAAGCAATGGGAGCTACAAGCCTATAAAACCTATTCAAAATAAGAAGAGGTCCGGACTTAATCCGGACCTCTTCTTATTAAAGTCCCAAGTACTTTTCCCAGAACTCTCGCGAAGTCATATACGGCATGGCATCTTTCCATGCCCCTCTGACGCTCTTGCCTTCTTTACGATAGCGCGTCATCAGTTCGTGTTCTCGACGGCGAATACTCTTGAACCGTGCTCGATCCATCGTGCGGACCGACCCCTTCTCACGAGTCGGATCAAGAAAGATAAGCGTCTTGCAACGCATCGAGTTGCCCTCAAGCGTACAGCTACCGTTCTTAACCACATAGCCAGGTTTGCCACGCAACAGGACATCGGGGAGATAATGCTTGTCGTAAGGAATGGATCTCCAGATCTTCATAAACCTCGATGGATGGAATTCCAGATTAGCATTAGCGAGTACTTGCTCCGTAACCCCTGCATTACGAAGAAGCTCTGGGTCCATTTCGGAAACAGGAGTCAGTTTTTCGTTTAACTTACCCTTGCCGACCATCGTTGCGGCACCATCAAGCTTCTGGAGATACTCAGGGCCGCGCAGATAGTCCTCAAAGCCATCAAGAATAAACTCGGCAGCCTGATAGTCCATATCGCGCAAGTTCTGACGTACCCCTCGCTGAATACGAAGGACAAACATCTTCTCGTCAGCACAATCATCGAGAGCAATCATGGCAAAGAAGTTGCGAAAGTACTGGTAGCAATCAACCGAAGCGCGGAAACGCCCCTCAAAACTTGCATGCCACACGCAAATGCAATTCATGGTCATATAGACAGGCTTATTGCGCATGCCAAACTCAACGTCGTCACAGCGGATAAAGAAAGGCATGGGAAGGCCGTTCTTTTCAATAGCTTTCACAGGGATGCAGCTATACCACCAAGCTCCGTAAGCCTGGTCAACCTCGACGTTTGTGCGCTCGTTTTCGAGGATGGCAGTCAACTTACCGACATTCAAATCTTCCTTCACGCGACGATAGGCACCAGAAGGGGTCACAAATGAGACATCTTCGAACTGGCGGCTTGGATCTTCCATCGAAAGCATGGCACCATTAATGAAGGCATCCTTGTATTTACCCTTTGCAAGAGAGAGCAGGTTGAACGTGCGAATCAAACTCTCGGGCATGATGGAGACATCATCATCCATCAAAATGATATGGGTGAACTGACCGGGAGTTTCGGTAGCCGCCATCATTCCACGCGCGAATCCTCCCGAACCGCCCGTATTGGGATTCGGGAGCACAGTGACCAATTCATCGGAAAGCGATACAGAATCAAGCGTCTGCCCATTGTCGACAACGAACATATGGAAGTGGTCGCGGATTGGACCGTCCTCTTTGAAAATGCCCTCCTTAACAAGTTCGATGTTGGGAAGAATGTACTGCTCATTCTTAAATGTGGTAGTAGAAAGAGCAAGATTAATCGAGTTAATTGAGCCCTCAGAAACATCGGTCAGATAAGAAGCGCTCAAAAGGTCAACGGAATAGTTCGCATCGCTCTCAACCCTAAAACCGATTAAATCGTAGCCGATCGTATCGATATCAATGTCAAGCACGCGAGGATCAACCTGATCACCCTCAAAAGAGGTCGATTTTAAATCGATAGGATCCAGTTCACCAGATCTCACTCCATGAACGACAACCCGGCCGCAGCCAAATAAAGCCATATGCAAGACAACGCCGTTTACAGACGCATACCGATGCCACTTGTTGGCAGATAGGCCATTTACATAGGTCAGAAAGTCGACGCTTCCGTTGATATGGAGTGAATGAATGTCATCGTTATACGAGACATCACCAGAAAGCACGCGATAGTAAAGCTCGGGATGCATGGCCGCGTGTCTATCGACCCGCAAGATTATGTTAGCAAGTTTAAAGTTCATACGTTCTTCCTGTTTCTAAGATGACCCCATGGGCAGCATACGAACCCTGGGGCTTCAGGACCACGGTCGGGCTAAAGCAGTCTAACGCGCATAGCAGCATTTTGATTTAGGCTACAGGCTCGCTACGAGCCAATCCCTAAAGCAACTAAACCGACGTCGCCCAACCCATCTTGCGCATCTGCTGCACAGTCGACCGCATACCATCTGCAATAGTATAACGAGCCCTCCAGCCAAGACTTTGAGCCTTTGAACCGTTCATAAGAGCTAATGTAGCCACCGAGTAACCAGCCGCCTCTTGAGCATCGGGCAAATCAAAGACAACGCTCACGCCTCCGACGCCGGCAACAAGTCCGGCAAGATCCTTTAATGAAATATCGGACCCTGTATCGGCAAGATTGTATGCCTCGCCATCTATACCAAGCAACATCACGTGCAGTAAACCGGACACAGCATCCGCAACATGTAAATACGAAAACCTTTGCGTCCCATCGCTTTTGAGGACAACGTCTTCACCGTCAAGCGATCGTCGAATAAACTGCGATAGGGCCTTAGAGTCATCGTTCAAAAGCGTCGGTCCGTAAATGCGCGCAATACGTGCAATTACCGCCTCGACATCCCTCTGAGAGCGGTAGGCCTGGCACATTGCCTCGCCCAGGCGCTTAGATTCGTTGTAGCACGCTCGCAATGTATTACAGTCAATGTTTCCACAATATCGTTCGTCAAAGCGCTCAACATCACCACGGTTCTGACCGTAAATCTCCACAGACGAAGCAAAGAGTAATCTTGCGCCATTGTCGGCGGAGAATTCGAGCAGATTCTGCAGCCCATCGACGTTCGCTCGAATTGTGCCAATTGGATCGGTTGAATACTGCCGTGGATGCGTGGAGCTTGCCAAGTGTAAGACGTAATCTGCAGAAATGGCGGGGCGATAGCCAGGCGCCACAATAGAGGCCTCTTCAAATGAAAAGAAAGACGCACCAAAGTATGGGAGCCTCAAGCGAGCCTTCTCAGCGCTTCTGCCCAATGCGACAACGTTGCAACCCAATCCGTCCGTCTTATTCTTTCGCATCAAAACATCGATGAGAAACGCACCAATCATTCCGGTCGCACCGGAGACAACAACCGTCTTCTCCTTAAGGTCATTCCAAGGAAGATCGAGATTGCACACGGCATCAAGATCGGCAACGTATTCAGTGCAGGCCAATCTATTCATCACGAGCTTCTTTCTCCGCAGCCCATGCGCGAAAGAATTCAAGATTCTCGGGCGTAGTGAGCTTAATATTTCTGTCAGAACCAGCGGCAAAGTTAAGCTTAACGCCCAGCTGGACCATCATCGTGTTCGTGTAGTTAGACCCGTCAATTCCCACGCCTTTCTCGAACGCCTCATGATACTTGGAGTCAAGGAGATCGAAACGGTATGCCTGCGGGGTTGAAACACGACGGAGCGTTTCACGCGGAATATACTGTGTGGTGGTGGTTGGGTCCTCCTCATCAATGATAAAAATCTGCTCGTTATAAGGCATACTTGTCACGGCATTCCCGTGACTCTGCGCCACACGAATGACGTCAGTAATAACCTCGGGATCGAGCATCGGCCGCACACCGTCGTGCACGATGCAAATATCATCCTCAGAGAGTTTACCCTCGAGATTGTACACGCCGTTACGAATAGACTCTTGACCCGAAGTTCCGCCTTTAACGATCCACTTTAACTTATCAATCTTGTATTGTTTCGCATACGCGACAAGAACCTGTTCCCAGCCATCCAGGCAAACTACCTCAATCGAATCCACAAGCGGATGGTTCTGAAAGGCCTCGAGAGTATAAACAATGACAGGCTTCTCCCCCACATTAATAAACTGCTTAGGAATCTTCTGCCCCATACGCGAGCCAACTCCACCAGCGATAACGATTGCGCAAATCGCCATGACTTACTCATCTTTCTCTCGAGTGAACCCCTGCACCAAAGATATCAGACCCGTTATAACTCATTATGTGAATATCATTGCACGCGCAAAACACGCGGGCAAAGAACCGAACATAATTACATCGCTAGATTAAAGCATTAAACATGCTAATCTAACGATGCAATCGATACGATGCTAGTAGCAGGTATTAAATAAATTCACGATAGATAGGGATTAATATCTAATGTCAAACGCGCGAATGGCTAATTGGGATTTACTCAGATCAATCTCAATGTTTTTGGTTGTAGTCGTACACACGGCAGGCTATCTTGGACCCGTCCACGGCACATCAATTCAGGGGGTAATTGGAGAGCTCGCTCTAATTTGTGACCCGATTTTCTTTACATTGTCAGGATACTTTGCCATTAGACCTCTTAAGCAATCTTATGCTTACTATCTATCAAATAAGGTCCGAACGATTGTTCTCCCCCTATTTACATACGTAGTTCTTGTCTATTTTTATGGAACTTTAGCTGGAGGCATCACACTCGGCCCAAGCGCATTCCTGGAATGGACAGCCAGCATATTGGCGAGTAGCTACTGGTTTATCCCGACACTCATACCTTATCTAATTATTGCACCACTTTTATATCAAATGTTTTCCTCGCTTGGTAAAAAAGAGGTAAGAACACTTGGGTATATACTGACCGCCGCATGCGCATTTGGAATAGCTGTAACACTAATTACTTCGTTTTTGCCCAATTCACGTTTGTCAAGAATTGTCAACGTAATGAATTATATTGTTCCATCGGGATCACAAGTAATTCTAGGAAGCTTCTTTCCATATTTCTGTTTGGGCTATTTCGTTAAGATAATTCCTGAATACCTAGAACCGAATAAAATTAAAGTAATTGAATATGCTGGCATTATCTGTTGGATTACAGGCGCATTTTTATCACATTTTGGTTACCAGAGATCAGATCCGAGCTATTTGTGGTTCCCGGCAACTGCAGCCATATTCTTATTGTTCAGTAAATTAAGCATCGAAAGCGCCTCGATTTGCAAGGCGCTAAGTTGGACCGCAAGGCGTTCCTATTCAATATACTTACTGCAAGTAACAACAATAGGCATTGTATTCACACCACTAGTCAATAACGGTTTTTTGGGACAAGAGACAACACTAGCAACAATCATGCGCTTGCCGCTTTTCTTGATTGCGCTTCTGTCGGCATATCTTTTGGCATTATTGATAGCAAGTATTGTCGATTCCTCAATACTTAGGCTAATGCAAGCTGGATACACAAAACTTGTCAAGAAACTATGCCGCGCAAAGTGTTGAGCCCAGAGGAAGGGCGTGCTGTCTAACCAAGTAACCAACAGCACGCCCTTACACAAATAGTGTCAAAACCATCTCATCTTATACTAGTTTAGAAGCCGCTGAAGTGCACTTTCGGTAGCGCTATCAGCAACATCGGCATGCTTAAAATGGGAAGCAATATCATTTGGAAGGCTAAAAGGGTCGCCATAATGCTTCGTTAGCAATTCCATGTACTTACAGGGCGCCTTGATTTGCATTCCCTCAAACTCAAGGTCGATAAGAGGGAATATTTCATCTAACGGCGAAACCCAATGGAAATTGTCAACACCAACGGTGTTGTCGATCGACCAGACAACTGCCTTTGCATCGTGCCTATCACACACAAGACCAACTGTCTTTTCCTCATTTATCGCATTCGAAAATAAAGAATCGACAATGTCCATATTGGGATCAGTGGCAGGAACGCACGACTTATCGATCCAAGACGAAAGACAAGAGTCATTGCGCATGCGTTCGACCATTGCCTCACGAATTTGAAGTTGTTGGTCGTAGATCTCAACATTGTCGGTTGACGCCCAGTCAAAAATAAAAATGTCCAAGAATACGGGGATAGATTCGTCCGCGTATTGGAATCTCACCTGACGGCACTGGACAAATCCATCAAAAGCAACTGAGACACGGAATCGGTCGTGAGATTGGACCAGGCCTATCAAACGCTCAATATCCTCACGCAGCATTCCAAGATCGATGTCATCATCCCAGGGAATAAAACCACTATGGCGCGCCGCTCCAAGCAGGGTCCCACAGGTAGCGAAATACGGGATGTCATTATCCCTGCACAGGGAGTCAAAGTCGGCCAGCAACTTAGCCGATCCAAGCTGAAGCAGCCTCAAGCTGCCCGTGGCAGCAGGGAGCGATGTAAAGAAGCGCTTTTTGGCATCAATCAGTGCCTCCCCCTCCTTGCGATATTCTTCCCATGCAAAGAGCATGGCCTTTTCATCATGAGATTTAAGATCGTCCCTCAGTGCTTTGACTTCATTTAGAAGCTGAACGCTTACATCCCAATGCAGCTCATCGTGAATACTGCGTGCCTCAGAAGCCCATAGCATGTTTGTCTTAATATCTTCAACGTCCTTCGAAAGCAATGCGAAGCGCGATAAAGAAACAGGCAGGAGTTTCTTAACAAAATTCTTCATGTCTAAAACAACCTCATTACCAATTAGCAATCGGAAGTAGAGTTAATTAAGCGCGTCCAGTCAATTTATAAATAAGACGTTGAGCAGAGACATACGCCTTGGACTCAGCAATTCTGCGAGCAAGTCTCTCGACAGCAACCGCTCGCTTCTTTCGATCGCCGTATAAAGGCAGCAGATAATAATAGGGCTCATCATATGCAGAGCACTCCTTTAACAGCCTATGGTTGATGGAGGCCTGAATAGTAACGAGCTGTTCGTAAACTCCAGGATCCTTAATCTGTTTTAAGATGGCGTCTGAGTAGTCGCGGTTAAATCGATTGACAATTGTCACGTATAGCTCGCGCATTTTCAGCCTATCGGCAACAGCAAGATTGTGCCCCATGCCCCAAAGCATGTCTCTGACTCTAGCAACGGTCCATTCAGTTTCTTTGTAGCCGACCCTATAATGATACACGTCAACCGGAACGACCTTACAGCAGCCTGCCTTCTCCACTGCACGCAAGAAAAAGACGGGGTCTTCATACCAATTCAGTTGAGGGAAACGAACCTTACCGTCGACAAACAGGGACGAGTCGTACATAAAACGAATCCAACCGTAGTCAGTCCAAATCTGCTCGAGAGGCACTTCGCGCTCGTAAGAAACATGATAGAAAGACTCATCAAATGAAAACTCAGACTTAATCTTTCCGGACGGCTTTATCAATGAAAGAGAGCCACCACAGATGAGAGCTCCCGACTTATCCATCGCATCGATCAAATCGGAAAACACATGGTCAGTGGCAAATATATCATCGGGATCAATGAAAATAAGGTGCTTGCCGCTAGCCAGCTCAATACCTCTATTTCGGGCAGAACCAGCGCCACAATTAAACTGACTCCAGACACGAACACGCGAGTCACGAGATGCGACCTCTTCCAGCAGGTCCAAAGAGCCATCAGTTGAGCCGTCGTTAATAAGCAATACTTCAAAATCTTTAAAAGACTGCTGGATCACAGAATCCAGGCACTCTTCGAGATACTTACTAACATTGTAAACGGGGACGACTACGGACAAGAAAGGCGAATCATCCGAGCAGGCATGAGGAGTAAACAGCGCATCAACACTTGCCATGGAATAATATTGTTCGCGCAAACGGCAAGCCTGATCCCAATCGAGAGCCGAATACCCCTTGCGGACCGAAGACCACACGGAGAGGAGCTGTCCGTAAAGTAGTCGTACCTTTTCATAGGGCTCAGACATGTCAAACAAACAGCTTGCCATTTCTTTTGCATCATCTATGGCAATGCCAAAAGCCCCATCCTCGAGAGAACAAGAGGAACAAAGCAAAGACGCCCAATTATCCGGGAGCCGCTTAATTTGATTTAGATCCAGTTTCGAAATTGCACGAAGTGCAGCCGTCACAAGCGTAGAAGAATCCTCGACCCGAAGCTCAACGTCTCGAAGGGCATAGTTCTTACCATCAGTCGAATAAACATCTTCGCCATCAGCGGTAGCAGCAAGATCGTCAAAATTGGCGTCTCTCGCAGCAAGGGCAACAATAGAAATGTTCTCAGCACGGCACGCGTCCGCATCACAATGGCCCAAAAGGCGATGCTGAAGAACGTCAGCGTCGCTGCGAAGTCTGCCCATTCCTTCAAATTCATTTTTAAGCTCAAATACAAGGGAGTCAGAATCAGGCGAAACAACAAATACCTCGTCATCATTTGATAATACATCCAGCAAAGCCCGCACGGATGATTTTGCATCCGCAATAGAAAGAGCATTGCAACAGACTAAGACCGAGCGCCTGGGTTCACTAGGACCATACTGTTCGAGGAAATATGTCTCCGGCTCGTCGAGCATTTTATTCAAGCGAGCTAAAGTGCGCGATTCGAATCGATCTGAATCAATCAATCCCGCTTGCCTTATCTTGCTAAACTCCTCAACGTATCTCGGATAAAAACGCTGCTGCAGTTCGGGCGCAAGTCGATTTAGATTCCACAGATAGCCTTCGTATTGCTGGCGAGGAATCCAATGCTTTAAAGTTTGGAACTTATCGAGGTCTCGTTTGGCATAATCCCAAACCTCAGCGTACTCATCACACACGCAAAAGAGTTTATTCTGATTCTTTACAGAAGAGTTGGCGTTATCGATGCGGTAATGGAGATAACCATCTTTAAGCAGCTTGACTCTGTCTGCTGCATAAAATGCCTTGAAATAGAAAGCCGTATCCTGGAACGAAGCCCCTGGCGTAGGCAGGAAACGCACTTCATCCTTATCAATCATCGATTTTTTATAAATGCTTGTCCAAATTGCAGGCTGGCACATAAAGACGCGCGGATTATCGATCGGATGAAAAACCTTGTCGTACGACCCGCAGGCAGCAAGATTTTCGACCAGATAATCGCACGACGAGTCCTCTCCCGTACGATGGGCATAGTAATTTGAACGGACGACGTCGAGATCATTTTTAGTCGCTTCTTTATAAAGCGTTTCGAACATATTGAGGGAGGCAAAGTCATCGGACTCAACGATCCCGATATACTCGCCACGAGCAAGGTCAATGCCTTTGTTCATCGAATCGCCGTACCCACTATTGGGCTTATCAATTACAACGATACGCTCATCCCGTCGCTCGTATTCGCGAATAATCGACAAGGATGAATCGGTTGATCCGTCATTAATGCAGATGATTTCAATTTCGCGAAGCGTCTGATTTACCAGACTATTAAGGCACTCGCGCAAGTAGCGCTCAACATTGCATATTGGCACCAAAATCGAAACTTTAGGATTTTTCAACATAGCCCACCGTTAACGTAACGAATACTACGGGTCTAATACTATCATCCGCTTCGTATAATTAGATAAAACTCATTGCTCGAGAAGCCCGTAAAGGAGAATCCCTTTGTTTCCTCTAACAGCGTTCCTCATTGCGCTTGCAGTCCTCTACCTTCCTGGCTGCATTATTTGGAACAACCGCTTTGACAACCCAGCAGCGACTGCCGCAGCGGCGCCTCCAACGAGTATTTTTGCATATGTGTTAGTCGGCATCTTGTGTTCGAAATTACATATTGCCATCTCGGCGATTAGCATATTTACGTTCACAGTTTTGCTTTCAATTGGCATCTCTCTATTCTTCTTGGTTATTTCAAAAACTAGGAAGACAAATCCTTCCATAGCCAAGCCTAATGGACAGGATTTCTTACCTCTATTAATTTGCATAGGAACCGGCTTCGTCTTTGCCTATTGGTTCTTTTCACACTCCTTGGCAGACTGGTCCCATCTAACGCAATCCGAAGACAACATTCGTCACTATGCCTACATACGCAGTCTTCTCAACTCAACGGATTGGTCGACGCTAAACGTGTCCATGTATGGAATAGGCGTTTCTCAATCGCTCAACCCCTATTTATCCCAGACCGGAGGATTTTATCCCCTTGGATGGCATATTCCACCTGCTATTACCTGCGCACTGGCAGCGACCAGCATAGGAATTGGAACAAATGTAGTTAATTTCACTCTTATCGGCATTTCACTGCCTCTGGGATCTTATTACTTAATTAGCCAAGTATTTCCAAATGAATCCAAGCTGCGCGTCGCCACTGGGGCCATCGTTTCTCTGGTTTTACCGGCATCACCCTGGGTATTGCTCGCAGTATGGCCTCTATTTCCAAATCTTGCCACAATGTGTCTTGTCCCGGCTGCAGCCGCCTTGTTTATTGATGCGACAACCGATTCAAACAAGTATAGGCTGACCAAAGTCGCGGGATTTCTTCTATGCTGTGGCGGATTAAGTGTCACGCAGCCCAACGGCATTTTTGTGTGCGCCGTATTTCTTATTCCATATACTGTATGGATCTGCTCAAAGCATGGCTGTGAAACGAAACTTGCAAATAGGATCGGAATAAAGAAGGCGAGATTAATTACCGGTTCCATTGCAACCATTTCTATCTCATTGATATGGATTGCCTTATATAAATTACCATCTTTTCAGGGCGTAGTTTCATATTATTGGAGCCCGATAAGCACTATTTGGCAATCGATGGCTGACTGTCTTTTTATAGCTTATCCAATTCAACCGGCAAGTGTTTTTATGGCATTGCTGTGCGCGGCAGGACTTTTACAGTTACTGAAAAAAAAACAATATTGGCCAGTTATTTCATGCTTATTAGCAATCGTTCTATATGTCGTTGCTGCAGGTTTTGGCGACAACGTCATTAAACATGTGCTAACAGGTTTTTGGTACACCGACCCGTACAGAGTAGCGGCGATGTTAGCCTTCTGTTCCATTCCCATGGCATATTCGGGATTCACCCTGCTCTTGAAGACATTTAAGGCGATCGCTAATCGGTTTGACATGGGAAGCAAGTCTTACTTCGTCAGTATCGCCGCGGTCATCACGATCTTTGTTATATTTGCCCTACCTTCTTTTGTCATCCGAGGTGTCACGGAAATTACCACTCCTTATTCGACCATGACCGCAAACATGAGAGGATTTACAAGGGTTGATGAGGGAGCAATTCTAACTGAGTCCAAAATTGAATTCTTGAATAAAGTCGCTACGATCACTGGTCCGAATGCCGTAATCGCTAACACCCCATACGATGGAAGCTGCTTTGCAAAAGGCATTGCTAACCTCAATCTACTATTCTGTAACGATGAAAACTATACCGAATTAACCACAAGCAGCTGGGCCATTGATCTTCGGTCTAACCTTTGCAACTACGTGAGTTCAAGTTCAACAAAGAAAAACGTCCGCGACAAGGATGTTCAGTATGTGCTCAGTCTTGAGGAAGACGAGGGGACCATGAAGGCATGGTATCCGGCTTTTGAGCAGTCACGTTGGACGGGAATTCTCTCGATTAGCGAAGCAACGCCAGGTTTCGAATTGATCTTACAAACAGGGGATATGGCACTATATAAAATCATTAATTAGCAAAGCACGCCATAAGACGTTACAACGAAAAGATTGATACCGATCGATTCAAAGGCTACAAGCACTATACAGCCGAAAGGGCAGACCGTACTCATGTGGGCATCTTTTATAGCTGCTTTTCTTTGCGGCATTTTAACAATAATTGTTCCGGGCTACTTCATCGGACGGACCTTATTTAGTAACCCTTTACAAGCAATCGCTTTCTCGCCGGCAGCATCTGTTGCACTATTCATAGTTGTGGGTTTAATTGCATATCAAATTAGCATGTCTGCGCTCCAAATATATTTGCTAGTTTTATTGCTTAGCCTCACGCTATTCATGCTATTTAGGAGAAACAGATCGGCACTGAATACCAGCCAGTATTTATCGCTATCAACTTATGTACTTGTGGGAACAGCCCTGACGGTCTTAATATTCCTTCGAAATATAGACGGGCCGGCATCTTATTCGGTGCAGACCGATACAACTTTCCATTTATCGTGCGCAAATGCCATGCTCGATTCGGGCAGGTATTCGATTCTACATGCCTCCGAATACCCAGACTTAATGAACGCAGGAAAGGGCATATTCTATCCCGCTGCTTGGCACATCATTACTGCCGTTGCAAGCGGACTATCAAAAACGAATATCATCGTTGCACACAATGCGATTAATTTCATTATCTGCGCATTTGTATACCCCCTTTCAACATGGCTTTTTCTTTCCTCCGTTTTTAAAAACGAAAAAGGTCTCATTTTTGCAGGCGGAGTTACCTGTAGCCTATTTTCCTATTTTCCTTGGGCTTTTTTGATTGTGGGGCAATTTGATTCTAATTTACTATCAAACGCGCTATTACCAGGGTTTCTCTTTGCGTTCTATCAATTAATTACAAGCATTTACCTTTCAAACAAAGGGTCAATCGAAAAGTCAAAAGCAAATACACTGTCTTCCGCACCAAGCGCGATAATAATATTGCTTATATCATTCATTGCTCTTGTAGGGTCACAGACTAATGCGGTTTTCTCTGCCGGCGTAATTTTCATTCCGTTGATTGTCCAATTTTCCTGGAAAACGGCAGGACGCTATACGAACAGAATTGAGCTACGTTTTCTGAGCCCAATACTAACGATTGGATTGATCGGCATCCTCTGGCTATTGGTATATTCATTGCCTTTTATCCAACCTATCGTCAACATATATAGAGAACCGACGGCATCACCACTAGAAGCTTTTAAGAACATCCTTCTTTTTAAATTCGGACAGTCCGCCAACGCGCAACCCATACTCGGACTGCTTGTTATTATTGGACTCGTCGCCGCGTTCGCAAGCACTAGATATAAATGGCTTTCAATCTCATACATTTTAGTTGCCGCACTGGTGTTTACATGCATGACTCTGAACCATCCACTTCGTCAGCTCATATGCGGCTTCTGGTACTCGGGAACTATTCGACTAGATGGAGTGCTAGCAATTATCGCCGTGCCGCTAGCCTCAATTGGACTATGCAAAATCGTACACATACTTATTAGGCCCATATTAAATAGTGGCAGAATAAAACCTGTCGAATTACTACTTCCTGTGTTCACCCTATGCATGATCATCCTCATTGTTGCTTATCCTAAAACTATTTCATTCGGCAAAAATAATTACAGATATCTTTGCGAGCAAATACAGGTGAATTATTCCTTAGCGTCAGGCGTTTCCATTTCACCTGGAGAAAGGCAATTTGTAGACAAGGTAAAACGAATCGTTGGAAATAACACCGTGATCAATATACCCTCAGATGGCAGTATCTGGTTATATGCATCCGATGATATAAACGTAATCTCTCGTCAATTTTACTCTACGCCTTATAAAGAATACGAGCTGTTTAAAACTTCACTTTACGAGGCCTCTAGAAACAATGACGTCCTTAACGCAATACAGAAAACGCGCGCACGTTATGTGCTCATCCTCGATGAGACTGTAAATGTTGGCTACTTTGACCCAAACGAATGGAAAGGCATATTAGACATCACAGATGATACCCCAGGTTTTACATGCCTGCTTTCCGATGGCGATATGCGACTGTATCAAATTGATTTTTAACCTATGGAAACACTCATATCCGTATAGAGTTGTGGCTCGGCGTAATCATCGAAAGGACGCCGAGCCACAGTAGTTCTAGATACACATCATAGAAATCAGTCCTCATTAGAAGATTTCAAATCAATACTGTCCCAATTTAAAGCGGTTGCCTGAACAAGAGAATTCAACCGTTCTTCCTGCTTAGCAAGCCTCACAGAAATGGTGAAATCGCGAACAACTAGAACGGCTATAACATATAAAAAAACAAAGTTCGAGGCAGACATAAACCCCAAAAGGTCAGCGATGCGCACAGCTATATCAGGAAATATACCGAGTAGGACAAAGCTAGTACTAAACAAAATCCAAAACAGCGAGTCCAAAACCTGCATTTGAGCTTTTTTCAATTTCCGAATAACAAAATAAAAGACAGCAACAGCAAAAAATACCAATAGTGCGCGCAGTGTAAATGACATACAACTCACCTGAACCATTGAACTATTAGCAGCGTAGCAAACACTCTAAGCATATACTGCATTGACTTGACAGGATTTAAGTAACTCTCGCCGCCCTGGCGTTCACGCATTGATACCTGAACTTCAGAGACCGAATACCCTTGCTTTAAAAACAAAGCGATAGATTCAGGTTCAGGATTAAGAGTATTGTCGTAATAGTATCTCTCGAGTACAGGGCGACTAAACAGCCTGAAGCCAGATGTAGGATCACTAATGCGATGACCGGTGAGCATCTTAATCAAAACGGTAATCATACGTGAACCGACCATGCGCATCGATTTATCTTTTCGGACAGTCAAAAACCTGGAACCAATAACAATGTCGGAACCAGTATTTACCGCTTTCTCAACAAGAGCAGCCAAATACTCCGGACGATGTTGCCCGTCAGCATCAAACTGAACCATATAGTCATATCCATGATCGACAGCATATCGAGCTGCAGTCTGAAAACCGACAGTAAGACCACAGTTAATTGGCATGTTAATAATATTGCAGCCGATATTCTCGCAGATAGAAAGCGTGCGGTCATGAGATCCGTCATTAATAACTACAAAATCGAACTTAGGCGCGACTTGCCTAAGCTCGATTATGGTGTTTTCTATGCACTCTTCCTCATTATATGCCGGAATGGCAACAAGGGTTCTTGGACAATAGGACACGCAAATCCATTCTCGAAGTCTTAGTTTCTTAATTTATTTTAGCGTACGAAATTAGCATAGAAATACATTCTGCTAATTTACATTCTGTATATGGATGTCGTAAATCAATCGCCGGGCCTGCCGCAGATAATCTAGCTCAGAAAATATCGCCCCCGAAACCCAAAAAAGGCACGGGGGCGTGCGGAAAACCGAAGGAAAGGGACATCCCTTAATATGTTCAGCTGAATCGGGAACACTCAAAATAAAATGATTTGCGCCTACCGATTATTATCGCTTATCGAAAGAGCGACGAGCTAAGACGACTGCCCGCTACCACTTAATGTCAATACCGAGCTTGTCTACCATGGCACGATAAACCTTTAGTGCTAAAAGGAACTGACCAGAGCATCGGACAGCCCTAGCAAATTTAATCTTTCGCATTGCCTTGCTATTAGAAGAAATGTCGGCCGTTCTCCAAGTGCTAAAGTGCTGATCTAGATATCTATCGTTTTCCGATATAACATCCCTCAAATTTGCCGATTTATCGTACGCAAGTCTAAACATCAGCGATACGCCAAGATGCAAGCCAGCAGATAGATCAAGAAACTCAATTAAATTAGGAGAAGCATCTAATGACCTATAAACAGTTTTAACTTCTCGCATGCATCGATACGTCGAATCGACCTTCTCTTTAGAAATAGTAGTCATAATCGAATCGTTTCGAATGCCGTAATAAACAAGTGGCTTAGGGACAAAAGCGACCTTGTCAACGAAGGGATACACCAAGAGATGCATCATCATATCGTCAAATATTTTTGGAGGATTCTTGAAATCGTACATATCCTTCAACAGATGGGCCTTAAAGATTTTATTCCAAGGTGCACCATTCAATTGGAGCAATTGCACGGGGTCTGATTTCACTGAAAAAGCCTTACGAGAATCGGTCATCTCTTCATTTAAAACTTTCCCGGAATCAGCATCTACTCTGTAAAAACCAGAAACAGCTATATCGGCACCGTTATCTAAGGCACAACAATATAAGGATTCGCACATATCGGGGGCAACATAGTCATCGCTATCGACAAAGCCAATATACTCCCCTTTTGCCAAAGCGATTGCGTCTTGGCGACCACGCCAAACGCCCTCATTTTTTTTGTCGATTACAACAATCTTATCTGGATACTCTTTCTTGTAATTCTGAAGAATATCAATACACCTATCGGGAGAGCCGTCATTAATGCATATGACTTCAATCTCTTGGAGAGTTTGGCTGACAAGAGAATCAAGACAACGTGGAAGATATTTCTCCACGTTATAGCAGGGAACAATTAAACTGATTTTGCACATTGGAATCTTTCTTTACTGGAAGGATAAATAAAAGCTATTGAAGGAATGCCTGAACCGAAAGATTGGTCTTCCTATTGGTGGCCAATACATCTTCCATAAAACAATCCATACGATCGCACATACGTTTAAACTTACATGGCTCAAACATTTCAAAAATCTTATCTTTCAGACTATCGTCAGACAGATCGCAAGCTAAACCAAAATCATACTTAGATGAAATTGTCTCCATATAGGAACCCGGGCTAACGAGAATAGGAAGATGCAACTGAGCTGCATAATATAACTTATTTGTTAGCTGGTATTTTACGTGAGTCGACTTCGAACCATACATACTCATGACAACATCGACATTCTCATATAGAGCATAAGTCTGAGAAGAATCGAACTCACCCGAAACTACAGCATTCTCGATTTTTTTGCTTTCAATATAAGGACGAAGCTGCTCATAGCCACGTCCAAGAAACATCAATTTAAAGCGAGAATCATTTGCAAAATAATCGAGTACGAGCTTGTCTAGCTCAATGTTTTTTGCTGTACCAATGCTAGCAAGCACCAAAGGCGTCCCTGGTCTTTTTCTTTGATTTACACGCGAAATGTCCGACTGAGGAATCAAATGAGCGTTATGCATCAGAAGAAAATCGTGCTCTCCGAGAAAAGAGGTATATGCAGGGGAAGAAATAATCGAAAGACCCGAACTGTCAATTATTTTCTCTTCAAACATACGATATAAGGGATTGTTTTCTAGAAAATAATCCCTAATGTCAATTAAATAACGACCTCTATATTTTTTTTTAAGAACATCCCCGACTAAGACAGCACTGTTTCCAGTAAGCGCAATCACCCTCTGATAATTTTCGCTCAACAAAATGCGACGGGCAAATTGTCTAAATCCAAAATAACCTGCGAGCAGATCAGTATACTTTTTTAATCCGGCACTAGAGACCGTATGCTTGTAGCGCCATACCTTCTGCGCATCGGGCTCAACGCCAATGTCTGAACGCTGCCAATAGATATAGTCATATGGCTTTGCGAGCAGGTGCTCATAGTGCTCAAAATAAGGCGTTACATTAATGCCATCTAAATTAATAAAAGCAATTGGGGCACTCAAAACGGTTCTCCATGATTAGTCAAACAGCTTATGCGAAATTATAGCGCATCGCCTAATATCATATTTATCAGCAGAAGCGCCCAAAGAAACGGCCGCTGGCTTTCTAATACTCTTATTGATAACAGTAGCCCATTCATCTGGACTGTCGATATTGCAGGTAATACAGTTGTTGGAGATCACGGCATCTTGAGTAATCTGATCCGAAATAACACAGGGCAACCCGTTAAATTGAGCTTCTAGTAACGAAACGGGCAAGCCTTCATAAAGCGACGGAAAGACAAAGACGTCAAAAGATGAAAGCCAAGCTTGAATATCATTTTGGGCGCCAGCAAATAGCACCTTATCCTTAACGCCCAATAATTCAGCCAAAGATGCTATCTCATCCTGAAGTTCTCCCTCCCCCACAATAACCAAAAATGCATTCGTCTTCAGCGTGCAAAGGGAGGCAAGCACCTTAACAAGAAAAGTATGGTTCTTTTGAGGCGACAGCCTGCCAATAGATCCAATTACAAACGCATTGTCTAAACCTAAAGCCTTGCGTAGCCTGTTTCGCTTTTCCTCGCAAAAAGCAACCCTTTCAGAATCTACTAAATTTGGAACAAACCGATACTGTTTCTCTGGAAACATGTACTTAGCGGCAACGTCCGAGCATGCCCAAAATTCCGTCCCCACTCTAAGCATCTGTTTTCTATGAAGACAATGAAGCGCCTTCAACAGAAGGGATTCGGGGTCCTTCGAATTATGACTATGTACAATTCGACGAGGGATATTTGCTTTATGGGCATAGTTGAGCACATCAATATTCGCTGCATGATTCGTATTGAACCACAATCCAGAATATTCCCCTTTATGCTCACGGAAAAATAATCTTAAATCACGGTAATAGTTAATCGGATTGCGATTCTTTGCAGTTATAACGAAATACCGGTTAGCGGTTCCCTTAAATAGATTCTCAAAATTGTCCGGACGCTCAAAGGTAATGAAATCAAAAGAGCAGAAATCGATATGACTGACATAGTTATTAATTACCATCTCTGTTCCTGCCCTTCGATTAGAAAGGCCCCAAACTAGATACCGGTTCATTTTTCACCTCAAAAGAAGGAAGACGGCGTAAGGATAAAGACGAGAGCTTGGCCCATGCGTCTTGTGATGCCCGTTGGAAGAAAGCCATGAGACACAGCGAACCACAGCCTTTTAATTGGGCGGAATTCAAATATGCTTAAAAAATCCTCAACAGTCTTTCTCTGTTCCATTGGCATTTGATCAGAATATATGTCCAAGAAGACCTTTGCGTTTAACCTTATGCCATGCCAATATTCTCGTGATTTCGAAATCTGGTAATTTTGAAGCAGAGAAATGAGTGAGAACTTATGCGCACCGGCTTCTTGCCCAGCATGTTGACGATACAAAATGGTTGGCTTTTCAATAAACGCTGAATGACCACAAGCTTTACAGATTAGATTTACTAACCAATCATGCATGATTGGACAATCAGACTCGCGCCAAAGAGACAACAGCTCTCTTAACTTTCGATTGCCCGCAATCGTACAACCCCAAGCCGTGTTTTCAACGAGGACTCGTTGAAGCGAGTCCTCGTTGGTTTCGAAATTCTCATATTTCATAAAGCTTGATGCGATTAGATTTAGGTCATCGTCAACAATAGATAAGTCGCTAGAGACAAAAGACGGGGAATCGGAACCCCACGCGTCCTCCAAATCAATCAAAGCCCGAATGGACAATTCAATTTTATCTTCATTCCAAATATCATCTTGATCGGAAAACATAAAATAAGTGGCATCAGAATATTTTATAGCTGACATAAAATTTGCCATTGCGCCGCCATATTTAATACCCTCTGAAACTATCTGCACACGATGGTCGTTCTCGGCATAGTCACGAACAATCTTCAAAGTCTGGTCGGTGGAGCAGTCATCGGAAATTAGCAGTCGCCAATTCTTATATGATTGATTTTGAATTGACTCAATCTGTTTGGCAATGTAGCGCTCTCCGTTATACGTTGCCATGACGATATCAACTAGAGATTCTGAATTAGACACTTATAGACCTTTCTACATTAATTGCGATGAAGCAAGGTACTCCCCCAGCTCTTCCTCCCAGTCGGGCATGCGGAAGCCGACCGACTCAAGCTTGGACAGGTCGAGCGCAGAGTGGACCGGGCGCGGGGCGACGGGCCCCTCGGCGCTCGCGTAGTAGTCGGCTGTCGACACCGGTACGACCTTCTCGCCGTTGCCGTTGGCGGCCTCGAAGACGGCGCGGGCGATGTCCGCCCAGGACTTCACGGCGCCGGAGCCCGTGCAATTATAGGTTCCGTAGGGGGCGTGGGTGCCCAGCACGTGGAAGATCGCAGCCGCCATGTCGCGCGTGAAGGTCAGGCGTCCCAGCTGGTCGTCCACGACCGTGACCTGCGCAAGGCTGTCGTCCGGGTCTGCGACGCGGTCGGAGAGTCCCTTCATCGTCTTCACGAAGTTGTGGCCCTCGCCGATGACCCAGGAGCTGCGCATGATGTAGTGGCGCGGGCACCCGGCCACGGCGATGTCGCCGGCGGCCTTGGTCTGGCCGTAGACGGACAGCGGGCTGAGGGGCTCGTCCTCGGTGTGCGCCTCGGCGGTGCCGTCGAAGACGTAGTCGGAGGAGACGTGGACCAGGGTGATCCCGTGCTCGGCGCAGGTGCGGGCGAGAAGGGACGGGCCGGTGGCGTTCGCCTTCCAGGCGGTCACGCGGCCCTCGGGGGTCTCCGCTTTATCCACCGCGGTGTAGGCGCCGCAGTTGATCACGGTGCCGTAGAGCGACCAGTCGTACTGATCGTAGGCGTCCGGGTCGGACATGTCGAAGGTGTCGATGTCGCAGAAGTCGAAGTCCTTGGCGACGCCGCGCTCCTCGGCCAGCGCGCGGACCGCACGACCCAGCTGGCCGTTGCAGCCGGTGACGAGTGTGCGCTTCGGCGCCATGGGGACGACGTCCTTGAGGTACGGGTGGTTGAGGTCGGCCTCGGATACGGTGGCCTCATCGAGCGGGATCGGCCACTCGATGGCGAGCTCGGGGTCGGCGAGGTTCACGAACGTGTAGGTCTTCTTCAATTCAAGGGACCAATGGGCGTCCACCAGGTAGGTGTAGGCGGTGCCGTCCTCCAGCGCCTGGAAGCTGTTGCCCACGCCGCGCGGGACGTAGATGGCCTTGGACGGATCCAGCACGGTCGTGTAGACCTTCCCGTAGGTGGCGCTGCCCTCGCGCAGGTCCACCCAGGCGCCGAAGACCGAGCCGCGGGCGACGGAGATGAACTTGTCCCAGGGCTCGGCGTGGATGCCGCGGGTGACGCCGCGGCTGTCGTTGTAGGAGATGTTGTTCTGGACGACCCTGAGGTCGGGGATGCCCAGGGCGGTCATCTTGGCGCGCTGCCAGTTCTCCTTGAACCAGCCGCGCGAGTCGCCGTGGACGGCGAGGTCGACGACCTTGAGGCCCCCGATGCCGGTCTCTGCCACGGAGAGGTCCTTCTCGAATGCGATGTCTGCCATAATTCTATCCCCTCTTTACTGCCCCTGGGCGCGGTAGCGGGCCTCGGTGGCCTCCTTAGCCGGGCGCCACCAGGACTCGTTGGCGACGTACCAGTCGATCGTCTGCTTCAGACCCTCGGTAAAGTCGGTGTGCGCCGGCCTCCAGCCGAGCTCGCGCTGCAGCTTCGTGCTGTCGATGGCGTAGCGTCGGTCGTGGCCGGGGCGGTCGGCGACCCAGTCGAAGTCCTCGGGGTCCTTTCCCATCGCCTCCAGGATCATGCGGAGCACGGTGATGTTGTTCTTCTCGCCGTCGGCGCCGATGAGGTAGGTCTCCCCCATGCGGCCCTTGGTCAGGATGTCCCAGACGGCCGAGGAGTGGTCCTCGGTGTGGATCCAGTCGCGGACGTTCTCGCCCTTACCGTAGAGCTTGGGGCGCACGCCGTCGATGATGTTCGTGATCTGCCTGGGGATGAACTTCTCCACGTGCTGGTAGGGGCCGTAGTTGTTGGAGCAGTTGGAGATCGTGGTGCGAAGGCCGTAGGTGCGGGTCCAGGCGCGCACGAGCATGTCGGAGGACGCCTTGGTGCTCGAGTACGGAGAACTCGGCTTATACGGCGTCTCCTCGGTGAACTTCGCCGGGTCGTCGAGCGCCAGGTCGCCGTAGACCTCGTCGGTGGAGACGTGGTGGTAGCGGATGCCGTACTTGCGGACGGCCTCAAGCAGGCGGAAGGTTCCCTCGACGTTGGTGCGCAGGAACGGCTCGGGGTCGGCGATGGAGTTGTCGTTGTGGGACTCGGCGGCATAGTGCACGATGGCGTCGTGGCCCGGGACGATGCGGTCCAGCAGTTCGGCGTCGCAGATGTCGCCCACGACGAGCTCCACGCGGTCGGGGGGCAGCCCGGCGATGTTCTCGGGGTTGCCGGCGTAGGTCAACTTGTCCAGCACGGTGACGTGCACCCCCGGGTGGTTGTTCACGACGTAGTGCACGAAGTTGCTGCCGATGAAGCCGCAGCCGCCCGTGACGATGATGTTCCTGGGCTCGAAAAACTCAGACATGAGGGGTTTCTCCTAGTACTCGCGCGGGCTGTTGACGATCTCGCCGGCGGCGACTTTCTTGAGGTGCTGGCCGTAGACCGACTTGCCGTAGGCCTTCGCGGCCTCCTCCAGCTCCGCGGTCGTGATCCAGCCGTTCTCCCAGGCAATCTCCTCGGGCACGGACACGGGCAGGTCCTGGGAGTGCTCCACGGCGCGGACGAACTCCGCGGCCTCGTGCAGGCTCTCCATTGTGCCGGTGTCCAGCCACGCGTAGCCGCGGCCGAGGGTGACGACGGAGAGCGTCCCCTCCTCCAGGTACATCTGGTTGAGCGTGGTGATCTCCAGCTCGCCGCGGGCCGACGGCTTGACCTCATGCGCCTTGGCGGCCACGTCGCCCGGGTAGAAGTACAGGCCGGTGACGGCGTAGGAGCTCTTGGGCTCCGCGGGCTTCTCCTCAATGGAGACGGCCCTGCCCTGCGCATCGAACTCGACAACACCGAAGCGCTCGGGGTCGTCCACGTGGTAGCCGAAGACCGTGGCCCTACCCGACTCCGCGTTCTGTACGGCGCGCGTCAGGTGGCGGCTGAGGCCGTTGCCGTAGAAGATGTTGTCGCCGAGCACCAGGGCGCACGGCTCGCCGGCAATGAAGTCCTCGCCGATGGTGAAGGCCTGCGCGAGGCCGTCCGGGCTCGGCTGCTCGGCGTAGGAGAGGTTGACGCCGTAGCGCAAGCCGTCCCCGAGCAGGCGCTCGAAGTTGGGGAGATCGGTCGGCGTGGAGATGACCAGGATGTCCCGGATGCCCGCCAGCATGAGTGTGCTAAGCGGGTAGTAGATCATGGGCTTGTCGTAGACCGGCAGCAGCTGCTTGGAGGTCACGAGCGTGAGCGGGTACAGGCGCGTGCCGGACCCGCCGGCGAGGATGATGCCTTTCATGGTAAATCCCTAACTTTTCAATACATCGCCGAGCTTGAATACCCTGCGTAGAACCGTCTTATTGATGATTAGATAGGCTGAATATACGAATAGAAAGATGACAGAGGTCAAAAGTGGGGTAAACACTTGCGCAGTAATTACAAACCCAACACTCAACATGACACTTACAAATGATAATTTAGACTGAGAAACATTGAGCGTTCTTCCGATTAGCAGTTCTGACAACAAACATCTGAACGCGAGTGCAATTACGACGCAAAAGAGAACAAATTCAACCGAATTAATCGCAAAGGTACCAAATAAAGTACACGCGAAGCTAAAGAGAAGAGTTGCTAAATTAACCTCTAGCAGACGCTTTTCTTCACGTAGAACTTTGAAAAACGTCGTGCCGATAATATCCATCTTCCCCTCAAAAACGCAAATCGGGAATAGGACCGCGAATAGCTGAATGCTTCTCGCATACTGGGGAAGCCACCAATTGAGAACAACCGTTATAGGGCCATAAAGGATATACACCGCCGGAAGCAGCAAATCGAGAATGTCCCTCATCATACAAAAGGCGCTCGAACAGCCATGGCGGTCGAGTTGTTTCAAATTCGGAAACAGCACCATGCTAACCTGCGTCAGGAACGTCAAGAAAAAAGCAGCGATCGATAGAGAAAAAGAGACAATTGAAAAAACCTCAATTCCCCAGTTCAAATCAACAAAAAACCTAACAACTCCAAGTATCAAACTGCTTACTATGTTGGCAAACATCAACTTGATGCCAACGCGTATGCTCTCAATCGACTCCTTAACACAAGCAGAGCCCGTTAAAACCCCGGCAGACAGAATATCCCTAGCTTTATACAGGCAGTAAACCAATCTGAGATATTTGGCGAGCGTATAAAAAATAATATAGGGCTCGAACGAATCAACTCCAAAAATAACCAGAATGATCAGAGCCGCAAAAAAGGCCAAGGCGTCAAGCGCTGCCGAAAAAGAAAACAGCGCGGTTTCATTTACCGCCTGAAATACATATCCCAAATAGAATGAGCAATTATTTGCAAGCAGAATTATGCCAATCCAGACAATAACGAACTGGCGCTGCGCCTCAAAAGGACCAAATAAGGCGACGAGTATTACCGCAACGCTGATTACTGCCTGATAAATAATGCTGACCAGAAACTGGGAGTTAATCGCCTTTTTATCGAGCGCATCTCGGGTCTCTCCGCCATGGATGAGATAGACACCGTCATTAATCCCAAAATGAAAGAATCCAACGTAACTAAGATAGAAAATGAACAGTTGCCAATATCCAAACTCAGCAACACCCAGGACCTTAGGCAAAAGAAGGGTCAGTATGACACTAACGGCTGTGCTTAGACCTTGTGCAAATACGGCAAAGACCATATCCCTAGCAATTTTCTTAGTGTTCAAACGAATCCCCAATTAATAGAAATCAAGTCGATAAACGAATATCAGCTAAGCATATCAAATCATCCGGAATAGTTTTCTAAATAAGATGAACAACGGAATTGACCTATATTTCGTAATCGTAATCCATTTTTCTAAGGCAAATCAAAACTTCCGCAGCACTAAGCCGGTTACACTGCATCGGACCGAGAGTTCGCCAAAGGCTGACCCTCAACAGATAGGCAGACATTTTAAAAATACCATCGGAAGCGGGCCACTTTAATGTCATCAAATAGGGGAACGAAGAAATGGGACCTTATCCGAAGGCAAAGGCCCTTTCCTGCTGATGAGACTTCAGTAACAGGAAAGGGCCCTCTAATAGGCTCCCACCAATATAGGAATAGCTAGTAGATTACGACCTTAGTAGCAAGGGGCACGTTATCCCAAATCCATTTGGCGCGATCAATCGGTAAGCGAACGCAACCTTGTGAGACGTGCATCCCCATTCTACTGTCCATGGGATTAAAGGTCCCTTGGTAATACGGAATTGAATGGAACAGATAGTCCCCATAAAACTGCGTATAGCAATAGCAGGTATACCCATGTCCAAACGAGTAGCCCTTGCCGGTGACAGTATACTCACCCGTAGGCGTTGGAGTACTAGGAGCACCGGTAGAGCAAGTCCAGTATTGAGCGTAACTCCACGACCCGCGCTGGCCGCGAAAAACCCCAAGGTGACACGCCTGCCTATCTACCAAGATGAGCCAGCTTGTATTGCTCGCATAGCGATTGGCACGGCTGAGCATAGCCATCATGTCAGTCGGAAGCATCGGCTGTTCAGTATATGGACGACCAGTAGGACCGGGAGCACCAGCACCCTTGGGAACAATCTTCACTTGAACCGACTCGACCCTGTACCCAATCTTAGATGTGCCCGCAGGCTGCCCATTTGAAGCCCAATCGAGCCATCCAAAGTCTTGGCAATACGCTCGATACCAAACATCAAAGTAGTTCGATAAATCACCGGTCAACCTAATCTTAAAGGCCTCGATACGCTTTGCGTGGCCTACCGTGCCAGCGACATCCCCATTAGAAGTCCAGCCTTGCCAGCCCACATCCTGCACATGGGCAGAGTACTCAATGCCGCCCGATACGCTACTGGAGACATTCAGCTTCAGTGCCTCAACAGCAAGTGATCTACCAGTTGTGCCCACAACACCACCGTTGCCAACAGGATTAATCCAACCAAGTGTGGCAACATGCGCCTGGAGCGTTAGAGCTGGAGCCGTGATAAATGCGGGCGCAGACGACACGCCAGGCTCCCCGCCCTTCGCGACAAGCTTAATTTGGACAGCTTCTATCTGGATATTTAACCCGGTAGTTCCAGCGGAATCGCCGTTTTTGGCCCAACCCAACCAGCCATAACCAGCCGAATGAACTCTATAGTAAATGTCATACTGATTCGCAATCGGGCCATTTATACGCAGTTCAAGGGCCTGAATGGCTAGCCCTTGCCCAACAGTTCCAACATAATCAACGGAACGCCAATCCTGCCAACCAATATTGGCAACATGGGACCTGGCCTCGATCAACGAATCATCGTCAACGCCAGCCAGCGACACATTCAAAGCCTGAAGAGAGAGCGATTTTCCAGTCGTACCAGCTTCCCGCCCATCAAGAACAGATGAAGACCACCCATTGTTAGCGGAATGGGCCTGGTAGATAACATGTGGACCATCAGCGGACGGGTCCGCAACAAACGCTCCGTCCATTACGCCGGGAGCACCGCCATCCTTGCTGATGACACGCACTTCAATCGCCTTAAGGAATGAGCCGGCCAAAGCCGTTCCTGAATCCGCGCCATTACACGCCCAGCCAAGCCATCCTTTTTGAGAGTCAAAGCAGCGGTACCAAATGTCATAGGAGCCAGACAAATCTCCTGTAAGAGTCAATCTAACAGCTTTTAAGGCACGCCCGTCATTTTTTGAATTAAGTGCCGCACCATCAGAAACGATATCACTCCATCCTCCAAATTCAAAACAACCGGAGTAATCAATTGAACCCAGAGTATCTTGATTTTCAAGCGCAAGGGAAATTGAAGTCAATGGTTCAGAACGGCTCTCAGAACCCAGTAATATCGACTTTCCCTGTGCAAGGCCCAGGCTTTTACCGTTCAGACCGAGGGAGATACCGCTCAAAGTATCCGCAACTCCAACAAAATGGCACGTGGTGTCACCAGGAGCAGAACCGCCCTTTTCAACTAATAAGATCTGAACACCTTGGATGCCAACACCCTTCGCCGTAGATCCCGCAGGAGCCCCATTCGACGCCCAGCCGAGCCATCCACCCAATCCAGAAGCATAGACCCGGTACCAGATGTCATAGGCAGTAGAAATCTCGCCGTTCAGCTTAAACTGAACGGCCTCAATCGATCGAGACTGACCCGTCGTGCCAATAGTATCTGAAGACCAGTTTTGCCAACCGATGCCAGAGACATGCGCACGAGAAGAGATAGCACCTCCGTGCCCATACCAAGTAACCCTAGGCGACAACGCCTCAATAGCATTCTTTGAGCCAACGACACCCGAGGTATTTCCATTCGCAACCGTACTCATCCAACCAACATTGGAGACATGAGATCGATAGGATACGGTAGGCGGTTCCTGAGCATGGCCCCTAAAGGAATCGCCTCGCGCTGGCGCATCTTGGGCATTTTTGGGAAGCACCTTAATCTGAACTGCCTCAATCTGGTAAGCATAGCCCTGTGTTCCGGCAGGCTCGCCATTTGAAGCCCAACCAAGCCAGCCAACATTTGCAGAGTGTACGCGATACCAAATGTCATACGAATCAGAAAGACCGCCCGACAAAGATAGCTTGATGGCCTCGATAGCTCGCGACTGTCCAACTGTTCCAGAAGTCTGCCCGTTGCCTACCGGCTGAGACTCCCAGCCGATCCCGGAAATGTGTGATTGGACCGAAATGCAGTCATTCTCCAAAGGGCTGCAATCCTGTGAAAAAAGACTGATCTTGAGGGCTTCGACACGCTTAGCACGACCTGTAGTGCCAGCCGTCATTCCGTTTGAAACGGGAGCTTGCCAGCCAATATCCTGTACATGAGTTTGATATGAAACGGAGCCAAAAACAGTGGATACATCATTTTCGGGTTTCGCCGAATCAGTTGCATTGGAGGTAGACTTGCTAGAAACGGATGTGGGAGAATCATCGTCTGACACAACCGGCTGTTCGACTTCAACCCCCTGTCGTTCGTCATTTAAGACGGGCCCCTCGTCTTTCGAGCTACTGGCAGCACCGTCGGAATAATCAGTAGCTTCCGGTAGCACCGGCAAAGAATCAGCCCAGACAGAAAGGGGCGTCAGAAGACACTGAAGGATCAGTAATGGCGTCATTGCCGTTGCTAGCAGTCGTTGCGTCTTCTTCATTCGACTCCCCCATCAATCGACCATTTTTAGCATCATTATTTATCGTTTCGGCAATTTCTTAAGTATCGAAAACGTGAATGGCAGATATATAGAAACGAACGGACCGTTGCAAAACGACCCGTTCGTTTTAAATCAGAGTGTCTGTTGGAGCCCTTGCAATGACATAGCAGTCGATTAGTTATGCAAGCAGCATGTTGTCGTACCAGCCCCGTTTTAGCTTATAAGAGGTGGAATAGTAATCCAACCAGTAAGCCATATCGAGCGTCCTGATCCGACCGACGTTATCCATAACCTGGTTATTACCGATGTAGAGACAAACGTGACCGTAAATCCCGCCCATATATGTGTGCGTATGCGAAGGAACGTCAATGACCATTCCAACCTTAAGCTGAGAATAATCGGTATAATTACAATAATCCCAGTAGTAATCGCAGGCGTCTTTATGAACGTTCCTAAATCCGGCGCGCTCGTAGATATCTGCGATCCACTCAGGGCACAAACCAGGACCAGGAGAGGGTACCTGTCGAGCAAGCTCAACAATCTTCTTCTGCTTTGGATTTGCAAGTGCAAAAGGTTGCCCAAGCAAACACGAAGAAGCGGTACTTCCGGGAGCATTGGCAACTCTCTTTGTTAGTTGAACTTGAACAGCCTGAACATGCGTTCTATAACCGGTGCTGCCAGCGACGGTGCCATTTTTAGTCCAACCAAGCCAGCCAATATTATCCACATGGACTCTGTACCAGACATCAAAATAAGTTGCCAAGTCACCAGATTTAATCAACTTAATCTGACCGGCCTCAAGAGAGTAGGCCATTCCGGTGGTGCCGGCCTCCTCGCCGTCCTTTGCCCACGCCATCCAGCCGATGTTGGAGGCGTGGACGCGTTAGTAGACGTCGTAGTCCCTGGCGAGGGACCCCGTGAGCCTCAGTCGCACCGCCTCGACGGCGCGTCCCTGGCCGGTGGTGCCGCCCTCTGACGCCGAGGGGGTGTCCCAT